>DCGA01000061.1:9509-12363 GCA_002314465.1 bacterium UBA1790
TTATTCGCAGTCTTGCAAGAAACCAAGGCGAACAAATACCTGTAACAACAATACGTGCCGATATTTTACAAAACGAACAATCGACAATAAGTACCGATACAATAGATGACTACATCAAAGTGCTAAAGAAGATTTTCCTTGAGGAAGATATGCTTGCTTGGAATCCAAACTTGCGCAGCAAAACTGCAATCCGAACGAGCGACACGAGGTACTTTGTTGACCCGAGTATTGCTACAGCCGCTTTGGGTTTAGGTCCGAATGACTTAATAAACAATCTTCTTGATTTTGGCTTTTATTTTGAGACCATGGCGGTCAGAGACCTCAGAGTTTATGCCGACGCCCTTGACGGCCAATTATATCATTTCCGCGACAAGAATGGTCTTGAATGCGATGCTGTATTGCACAGACGCAACGGAGAATATGGTTTAATTGAAATAAAGATTGGCGGTGATGACAATATCAATAAAGGAGCTAAAACGCTGAAAACATTAGCAAAAAAAATTGACACAGACAAAATGAAATCTCCTTCATTTTTAATGGTTCTTACAGGAATAGGTCAATATGCCTATGAGCGTACTGATGGGGTTTATGTTGTTCCCATTGGTTGCCTAAAGGATTAATTGATATCAGAAACAAACCAGGCGGCAGACACTTTATCATGTCTGCCGCCTGGTGTATTGACGAATGGTTGTTTATTTTTCGGGTTCTATGACCTTGAGGCGGTCGCCGCTGCCACGACCCACAACGTCGTAGTAGTCCTGGGTGTAGCCGCCGTACTTGGGCTGCACGGGATAGCCGGCTTCGTTGCGCTCAAACTTGCCATCTTTCTCTTTCTTGATATTGCCATCAAGATACTTAACAAACAGGTATTCACCGAGTTTGCGATAACGCGCTGTGGTATTCTGTGCCTGGTTCACCGAGTAGTTGGTGAGCATCTCAACAGCGTCGGCAGGATTGCTCTTGACAAGGGCAACAGCCTTGGCCTCAACATTGGGCTGGTTAGCAGCAAAGGCATCCTCGATTTCGCCTTGCACCTTGCGGATGTCGCCTATCATGAGCGAGTAGCGAGAGTAAGCCTGGTTGGCAACCCAGTTGTTTACCCAGAATGCGCTGTTCCAGTCGAGAGTATAAAGGTCGGCCTTGCCCGGAGCATAACTTGCGGGGACCTCGGTCATGCAGCAATACATGGGAACAAAGACAGCAGTGTTGGCATCGTCAACGCCAAACCACAGCACACCGCCCACCTGGTTGGGAAGCCAAGCACGCATCTGCGAAACAAACACGAAACCAGTCTGTTGTGTTGCGATTGCACGCTCCATGCAGTAGGTAACGCTGTCGACCTTGAACTCCATGGGACGCCAGCGGTAAGGCACGTCGTAGTTAATCTTGGCACCGGGATCCTGGGTCATGTCGAAAGGAGTACCCTCGTAGTGGTCGCGCATCATGTTCTGCACGTCGCGCACGCTCACCTTACGGTCGGGGACAATAGCCAGAGGCATCACCTCGGCACCCTTCTTGCCGTTGATGAAAGGCAGGTACTTGTCCATACCAGCCTTGAAGCGGTTGAAATAAGACCACACGCGAGCATCACATCCGCGCAGTGTTCCGAAGTCGGCGGGAGAATAAGCAGCCGAGAAGTCGAAATCGGCATCCTTGCCGTTGAAATAACCCATCTTGCGGGCAAACGAAATCACGTCCTTAGAGTAGATGCAGTTGGCCTTATCGTTGAGGGGGAACTTGTGGATGCGAGCCTGGTTGGCATGGCCCGAGATGCAGTCGTCGGGAATGCGCTGTGCAACCCATACCGCACCTTTCTCCTTAGCGCCCTTACCGATGAGGTCAAGCACCCAGATTTCATTGGGGTCGCCTATCGAAAACGACTCACCTTCACTGCAATAGCCATACTCGGCAACGAGGTCGGTCATCACCTTGAGAGCCTCACGTGCAGTGCGACAACGCTGCAGGGCGATGTAGATGAGGCTGCCATAGTCGATGATACCGTTGGCCTCCCACAGTTCGCTGCGTCCGCCCCATGTACTCTCGGCAATAGTGAGCTGATGCTCATTGATATTGCCCACCACGGCAAAGGTGTGGGCCGCCTCGGGAATCTCGCCATGGATGATACCGGTGTCCCAATCCTTAATCTTGCGCATATCGCCAGCCTTGTGGTCAGCAGCGGGCAGGCGGTTGAGTTCGCCGTAGAGCACATGCGCGTCGGCGGCATAGGAGATAATGGTACTACCGTCGGCACTGGCGTTCTTACCCACGAGCAGGTTGGTACAAGCGTCGGCAGCACTGGCCGCGCCCATTGCCACCAAGGTGGCAACTACAATCTTAGCAATGTCGTGCTTCATCATAATTTTCTTTTCTGTTTTGTATTTCTACTGCAATATTACACATTTTTTGGGACATGCATGGTATGATTAGGCGAAAAAATGGGTTTTATTGGCTTTAAACGCATATATGGCAACATACAGGGAAGACAATTTCGGGCCCTTACCGAACCCAGCGACAGGTATTCCCAACGCACATGCAACGCGCGTGTTAATAAATAATAAGGCAATTTCTTTTAGAAACGCAATAATTTGCGTACCTTTGCGTTTATTTATAGATTAAGAATATTTTGTCCACAACATGAATATGAAGAAATCTATCATAATGCGCATTGCAGTTGCTGCCATCGTGGCAGTAGCCGCACTCACTGCGCAACACGCGGCAGCGTTCCCTATGTCACACTACACACAGTCGTCTAAGTTATCCAAGGGCAACTGGGTTAAGATAAAAGTTACCGAAAGCGGTATCTACCAGATTACCGACGCCGACGCCAAGAGTTGGGGCTTTAGCGGTGTTGCCG
>DCGA01000061.1:12394-19006 GCA_002314465.1 bacterium UBA1790
CGGTGCTCCCATCAGCGAAACCCTCACCACAGCGATTCCCGACGATCTGCCCCAGGTGCCGGTAGTTCGCTCGAACGGCAAACTCGTGTTCTACGCACAGGGTCCCACCACATGGAAGGCCGGCAGCAACGGCCTTACCTTCGTCCAGGAGCTCAACACCTATGCCACCGCAGGATACTACTTCGTGACCGATAGCGGCGAATACACCGATATTGAAGCCACCAAGAGCGGCGCTGAGGCTACCGCCGAAGCCGTGACAACATTTACCGACCGCCTGTTCCACGAGAACGACATCGTCAACTACGGCGAGACTGGCCGCGTATTCCTGGGCGAGGACATCCTCAACAACAGTACCCAGACCTTCAACTTCAACCTCAAGGACCGAGTTGAGGGCAGCCAGGTGAACGTACTTACCACTGCCGGCGTATACCAGACCACTGCGAGCGGAACAGGCCGCTTCTCATTCCAGAGCAACGGTACAAACCTTCCCTACTCTACTGCCGACCAGTTCAAATATGACGGCACCAAGTACCTTGCATTCACGCCGCGCACAATGCCCAAGTCGTTCACAATGACAGGCACGCAACTCAACTTCACCGTATCGCTCACACTGAGCGGTGCAACATTGAAGATGGCGCGACTCAACGCCATCACCGTGAACTATGAGCGCCAACTGGCAATGAGCGTCAATGAACTTGCATTTGCAACCCCCGTTTCGTGGAACGGAGGCACACCCATGACAATCGCCAAGGCTACAACCGACATGCGCGTGTGGGATGTCACCGAGCCCCATCAGCCCGTAGACATGGTACTCACAACCAACGGCACCTCGGCAACATTCACTACAGCCAAGGGCGGAATGAGGGAATACATAGCGTTTAATCCCGCCGCAAGTTATTCGTCACCCACCATGGTAGAGCAGGTAAGCAACCAGGACATCCACAGCCAGGCAGTGCCCGACATGATTATCATCACCCACCCCAACTACAGGACACAGGCCGAGCGCGTGGCACAACTCCACGTCGAGGAAGACTCAATGAAGGTGCTCGTTCTTAACCAAGGCGAGATTTTCAACGAGTTCTCGAGCGGCACCCCCGACATGATGGCCTACCGCATGGTGTGCAAGTACTTCTACGACCGCGGCACCGAGAACGGACACCATCTGCAATATGTTCTGCTCATGGGTAACGGCACATTTGACAACCGCCAGATTACCTCAGAGTTCAAGGGTATAGCATTCCCCGCGCTGCTCACATGGCAGAGCGAGGCATCATACGTGCAGACATCATCGTATTGTACCGACGACGCCATTGCAGTGCTTCAGGACGGCACTACAGGCGAGTGGTCTAACCACAAGCTCGACATCGCAGTGGGCCGTTTCCCCGTGAGAAGCGAGAGCGAGGCTCGTGCTGCAGTGGACAAACTCATCAATTATGTCAAGACACCCAACCACGGCGCTTGGCAAAACAAGATGATTGTTGTTGCCGATGACGAGGAAAAGGGTACATTCATGGACCAATCAGAAGATTACATCTCGTCGGCCCGCAACAACGGTGGCAAGGACCTGCTCATTAAGCGCATCTACCTTGACGCTTACGAGGCAGTGAGCGTGGGATCGACCCGCAATTATCCCGGTGCCCGCGACGACCTTTACGGTAACCTCAAGGACGGTACACTTGTGTGGGCATTTAACGGTCACTCAAGTACAAACGTAATGACCGGTAACGACCTTGTGCGCCGCAACGACTTCCTCAACAACATGTACTACCGCAACCTCCCGTTCGTGTTCGGTACCACCTGCGAGTTTGCCCGTTTCGACGCCCTTTCGCCCAGTGGCGGCGAACTCATGTTCAACAACAGCAACGGAGGCGCCATCGGTATACTGAGTGCCAACCGCGAGGCTTGGATTAACGACAATTCCGTGCTGGGCACCAGCATGTTCAAGTACATGTTCTCGCGCGATAACGACGGCATGCCCATGAGAATAGGCGACGCATGGCGCCTGGGCAACAACAATGTGCGCCGCAAGAACAACACCGTGTACACCCTGCTCGCCGACCCCGCTATGCGACTCGCCAAGCCACGCTATACCGCACAGATTACCGCCATCAACGGCAAGGCAATCGATCCCGAGAATCTGCCCGTGTTCAAGGCCCGCCAGAGCGTGACATTCACCGGCAACATCGTTGACCACAAGGGCAACAAGGTGAACAACTTCAACGGCTCGGTTACAAGCAACCTCTTTGACTGCGACCAGAGCGTCACCACCCACGGCTACGGAACCGACGGCAAAGAGTTCACCTACCAGGAGCACAGCAACCGCATCGCCCTGGGCAACGACTCGGTGAAGAACGGCGACTTCTCGATAAAGCTGACCATTCCCAGCGAAATTATGTTCTCGTATGACAACTACACCCCGTCGCTCATCAACCTCTACGCCTATGACCAGAAGAATAACATCGATGCCATGGGCTCGAGCGAGGACTTCTACATCTACGGATATGACGAGACCATAAAGACCGACACCATAGGTCCCGACATCATTTACCTGGGTCTTAACAGCGAGAACTTCAAGAACGGTGACGACGTTAACGAGTCGCCGCTTGTAATCGCCTCGATGACCACACCCTACGGCATCAACCTGAGCGATGCCGGCATCGGCCACTCAATGTCGCTCACCCTCGACGACGAGGAGGTATACAACGACATCAACGGCTACTACACACCCATCCACACCGAGAGCGGAGCCAAGGGCTCGATCAGTTATCCGCTTAAGGACCTCACCAACGGCTACCACACATTGCGTCTGCGCGTGTGGGACGTATACAGCAACATGAGCGAGAAGACCATCGCGTTCAATGTGGTTAACGGCCTCAAGCCCGAAATCTACGAGGTATATGCAACAGCAAGCCCCGCATCGACCGAGACTACATTCTACGTTAAGCACAACCGTCCCGACGCAACTCTCAAGATAAAGCTCGATGTATATGACCTGATGGGACGCCTCGTATGGACCACAACACAAAGCGGACAGAGCAACATGTTCACATCATTCCCCATCACCTGGAACCTGACCGACCTGTCGGGAAGCCGCGTGCACAGGGGCATATACCTGTATCGTGCAACCATCTCGACCGACGGAGTGCGCGAAGCAACCAAATCGAAGAAATTAGCCGTGACAGGGCAATGATTATAACTTGACAATATATCACACGATGACTGATAGTAAAAACATCCAACGGACAATACTTCCCGAACCTACGCTGAGACGCCTGCCGTGGTATCTGGCCTACGTTACACTGCTCGACAACCTGCATGTCGAGCATGTGTCGTCTACACAGATATCCAAGGAACTCAATGTGGACGCATCGCAAATTGCCAAGGACCTCTCGTTTCTCAACATAAAGGGCAAAACCCGCATAGGATATGACGTACACCAGCTCACCAAGGAGCTCGTAGACTTCCTGGGCTTCAAGAAAAAGCATAATGCAGTGGTGATAGGCGCCGGTAGTCTGGGTGCTGCACTGATGAACGACAAGGGTCTGTCACAATACGGACTCAACATCGTGGCCGGATTTGACGTGAACGAGGAAATCATAGGCACACACGTGGGCGACATACCCGTGTATGACATTGCCGAACTCAAGGAACGCCAGAAAGAAAACCATGCGCAGATTGCCATCCTCACCGTTCCCGTCAACCACTCGCAAAGTGCGGCCAACGACGTGATTGAGGCAGGCATCAAGGCGATATGGAACTTTACACCGTTCCGCATCAAGGCACCTGCCGATGTGGTTATTGCCAATACATCAATCTATGCTCACCTTGCGCTTATTTACAACCGCATGGCCGAGCGCAAATAACAACTACGAGATAAATGAAATTACTGGTGGTACATAGCAACAACGGCACGCTGTCGGTAACCCCGATGGCCGACTCCACTACCCTGCGTAGCGGACAGCCGTTCTTTGTCCCCGACTTTGCACCCCACTATGCCGTGGAGCCCATGCTGGCGCTGCGCATAGGCCGCCTGGGCAAGTGCATAGCCCAGCGCTTTGCACATCGCTACATCGACGCTGCCACTGCAACATTTGTGGTGCGTCCTCTCAATGCCGACATGCAACCCGATACACTCAACGGAATGGCTGCAGCGCTCGACGGCAGCGTACTCATGGGCAAATGGACTCCGCTTGCCGAAGGCGCACAACTGCCATCGGTGCAGTGGACCCACAACGGAGAGGAGCACACCCTCGATGGTAACACGTTAGTTCCGTCGATGCAAGAGGCCGTGTCGTTCCTAAGCCAGTATTGCACGCTCAAGATGGGTGATATCGTGTGCCTCACAGGCAGCCAGCCCCACCTGCAACCCGTTGCCATAGGCGACCGCGTAACAGCCAACATAGGCGACACCCAAGTGCTCAAGAACAACATCAAATAGGAAAAATAAACAGATAACAATACATACTCCCATGTCTAAGATAATCAACAAAAAACTAACTCTACTTGCAGCAGTCTTTGCGCTCACAGCAGTGACTGCCATGGCATTCCCCACCAGCCACTATGCCCGCACATCCAAACTGGCAAGCGGCACCTGGGTAAAAATCGCTGTCCCCGAGACCGGCATTTATGAAATCACCGATGAGGAACTCGCGGCTATGGGATTCTCCAACCCCGAGAAAGTGCAAGTGTATGGTTGCGGCGGTAACGCCATCAACGAGACACTCGATGGCACCTATCCCGATGACCTGCAGCCAGTGAATGTGGGCCGCTATAACGGCAAATTGTGTTTCTACGGCCTTGGCCCCGTGGCAATGTCTATCGCCGACGCACGCACCACCCTGCCCCGTTACACACGCACCAATAACACCTACTCGACCCGCGGATACTACTTCCTGCACGAAGCCAACGAGATAGTGACTGTAGATGTACTCGATGATGACGGCTCGCGCGGTACAATAGAGCGCGCCACCAGCCTGGGTTACTACCTGCACGAGAACGACCTCATCTCGGTTTCTTCTTCGGGAAAGAACATGCTGGGCGAGGACATCGTGGGCAAGAACCTTGTTCTTGACTACACGCTGCCGGGCATCGCCACCAACAGCGTAACTGTCAATGTTTCTATGGGAGTGAACGTTGACCAGTTGTCTTATGCCGAGGCTGCACTCATCACCGAGGGCAAACAGTACACAGTGAGTTTCCCCCTCGACCAGTCGCGCATCTACAGCGCCGCTACCCTCAACATGGCTTACAAGACCGTGAGCCCCGTGACATCGGTAACAACCGACACCGTGAGCCCCAACGGCAAACTCAATATCTACGTCAACAACCCTGTGGGCACCATCAGCCTCGCTAAGCTTGACCATTTCATTATCACCTACAGCAAGCACAACACTATACTCGACGGTAGTGACGCCCAGTTGAGAATGGGATTTGCATCGCCCTCGATACGCGACGTGATATTGCTGCCCAGCGCTACCGGCAGTACCGTAGTGTGGAACGTGGACGACCCCACTGCTCCCGTGCAGTATAACACCAGCGAACTCAAGGACACACTCGACAGCATTGTGGGCCGCGAGTTTACTCCCCGCCTCAGTGCCAAATCGACCGAGTACATCGCGTTTGACCCTTCACAGCAACTCAAGAAGATTGAATCGTATGAGGCGGTAGAGAACCAGAATCTCCACGGCATGGCTACCCCCGACATGCTCATCATCACCGACAAGCAGTTCATCGAACAGGCACAGCGCATCGCACAACTCCACAAGGACGTGGACGGCATTGATGTTGCCGTGGTTGACCAGAAACTCATCTTCAATGAGTTCTCAAGCGGCACGCCCGACGCAATGGCCTACCGACTGATGTGCAAGATGTTCTACGACCGCGACAAGACCAAGTTCAAGCACCTGTTGCTCTTCGGTCCCGGTTCATACGACAACCGCGGCCTGATTACAAACAAGCCCAACCGCCTGCTTACCTATCAGAGTGAGGAAAGCAGCCAGCGCGACGGCACATATGTGAGCACCGACTTCTACGGCTTCCTCGATGACAACTCGGGCAGCGAGTCGACAGTGCGTTCCGACATGCTCCGCATAGGCGTGGGCCTTTACCCCGTAACCACAGTTACCGAGGCAAAATCGGATGTAGACAAACTGATTAAATACGTTACTTCGCCCGACTACGGCGAGTGGCGCAATAATGCACTCATCATGGCCGACACTGGTAATGAGGATGCACACATCTTCGAGGCCGACGGCGTAAACAACCTCATTGAGAGCGAATTGGGTACAGGACTTAACACTAACAAAGTGTATGTTGATATGTTCCAGCGCTCAATCACCGATGGCAAGACATCGAGCGAGGCTCGCCGCCGCATAAGCGAATACCTTGACGCAGGCCAGTACTTTGCAACCTACGTAGGCCATGCCGGTCCGCTCAACTTCACAACAACCAACATGTGGACATCAACACTGGCACAGACCAGCACATACGCACACTGGCCCATCCTCACCACTGCATGCTGCGAGGTTGCTCGCTACGACAGTGATGAGCGCGGTATCGCCGAGCACATGTTCCACGCAGCCAACGGCGGTGCAATCGCTATGATCACATCGG
>DCGA01000061.1:19030-20403 GCA_002314465.1 bacterium UBA1790
CCGAGAACGAGTTGATGAACCGCACGTTTGTGAACACATTCTTCAGCTACGCGACCAATGGCTACATGCCTACCCTGGGCGAAGCCTACATGAACATGAAGCAGAAGTATGGTACTGCAAGCAACGGCAACAAACTCACATACACCCTGATGGGCGACCCCGCGCTGCGCATCAACTATCCCAAGTCGCTGTTCAACTTCGTTACGATTAACGGAGACTCGATTAACGGCGAGACCAATGTAAACGTTGCTCCCATGCAGGCCATCAACGTGACTGCACAGGTGGTTAAGGAAGGTACCGACGAGGTCGACACCGACTTCAACGGCGATGCGACACTCACCCTGTACGACGCTAAGCGCCTGCTCAAGTCGGTACGCCGCACAGTCGTTGCCACTCCGGTTACCCGCGACATCTACTACCCGCGCGATGTGCTTGCACAGATACACGGCCGCGTGGTTAACGGCAAGTTTGCCGGTACAGTCATTGTTCCGCGCCACGAGAAAGCGCTCTATGAGAACGCATTGCTGCGCCTCTATGCTCACCAGGACGGCACCGACCACATGGTTAACGGTCAGATGGGTGAAATCACAATCACACAGTATGACAGCGAAACCGCAATCACCGACGACGGAGCGCCCGCCATCGAGGCAATGTTCCTCAATGACCAACAGACATTTGACGAGGGTTGCACAGTACCCGCCAACTCGGTACTCTATATCACCGCAAGCGACGACATAGGTATCAATACCCAGTCGGCATCGGTGGGCAACAGCATGAAACTGCTTCTCGACGGAGGCAAGACATCTTACTACCAGGTTAAGGAAAACGCCGTTGCTACCAACGACGGACGCACCCTGAACGTATCGTTCCCGATGCAGAACCTGAGCGAAGGCGCGCACACACTCACATTCACCGTGTTTGATGTTGCCGGCAACTCTACATCACGTACCATCTCGTTCATCGTATCTGGCTGCAGCGACATCACCCTCACCGCGCAGGAACTTCCCGCTACCAAGCAGGCAACATTCGACATAGACTGCGGCAATATCACTCCCGCACCCGTTGTAAACCTCAAGGTGACCGATGCACACGGCAACATCGTGTGGACCAAGTCGACCAGTTCGTTCCCCGCAACATGGGATCTCACAGATGCCAACGGCAACCGCGTGAAGGCAGGCCTGTACAAGTACATGGGCAACTACGACAACGGCAGCAGCTACGGCGGCACCAACATAGGCGACCTTATCGTCATCGACCCTGTGAAGAGCAATAAATAATACTTAAAATCACATATATTATATATATAAGGTATGAAAGAGATTCTCAACATCGTGCGTTACGGCGCCATCGCATCACTGTTAAGTGTGATGGCA
>DCGA01000061.1:20410-29874 GCA_002314465.1 bacterium UBA1790
CACTAAGCGCTCATGCTTTCTCGGTTTCCCAATACGCAACTACCTCGCAACTTGCCAACGGCAAGTGGGTGAAGATTGCCATCCCTGCCGACGGCGTGTATGAAATCACCGTCGATGAACTCCAGGCAATGGGATTCGGCGACATCAACAACGTGCGCATTTACGGCAATGGTGGCCACATGATAAACGAGGTGCTCAACGGTACCGCTATGGACGATGTGAAGCCGGTAGCCTCAAAGGTTATCAACGGCAAACTGGTATTCTACGGCAAGGGACCGGTGGCATTCACATCACCTACCGACGCATCGATGCCCCGTTTCACCCGTGTGGTTAACGCCTACTCAACCCAAGGCTACTACTTCCTTACCGAGGGCGGCGACGCAGTTGAAGTGAAGACAGCAAAAACCGAGGAACAAGGCACAGGCACAACTGCAGTAACCACAAGTTACGACTACTTCTATCATGAGGTAGACCGTTTCTCTTTCGGCCACAGCGGTAAGGACCTCCTGGGCGAAGAAATCACCAAGGGCGGCACGCTCAACTTCACCCTGCCCCAGGCAGCAAGCAACAACATCGTGGTTAACATTGCAGCAGGCGGCAAGACCATGAGCGGCGATGTGAACATGAGCGCAACGGTAACCACCGGCGGCAGTGCGGTTGCCATACCTTTCACAGCGTCGACAGCCGTTATCTCCAAGCCTTCAAAGACTTACAACTACTATAACGCTTGTTCGCCCGTAGCTGCGGTAACCACCTCAGCACTTCCCCTGAGCGGACGACTCAATATCACATTCAAGCCCAACTCGGGCGCAACGCTTGTACAGGGAAACCTTGACAATGTCATCATCACTTATGTGCGCAACAACATCATCGACGATAGCCAAAACAGCCAGATGAGAATGGCGTTCACACAGTTTGGCGAGGATGACCTAATCGTGCTCCCCGGTTCTTCGTCAACCATCGAAACGTGGTGCATAGACAGCCCCAATATACCCGTGAGTTATGAACTGAGCGAGGTGGACAATGGCTTCGGTTTCCGTCCCGTTGCTACCAACCAACCGTCTAACTGGGTGGCATTTGATCCCTCGAAGCAACTGATGAAAATCAGTTCGTTTGAGGAAATTGTGAACCAGAATATCCACGGCATGGAAACACCTGACATGGTGATTATTACCAACAAGGTATTCCTCAACCAGGCACAACGCATCGTCGACATGCACAAGCTCGTTGACGACCTTGACATCGTGGTCCTTGACCAGGAACAGATTTTCAATGAGTTCTCGAGCGGAACTCCCGATGCCATGGCCTACCGCCTGCTGTGCAAGATGTTCTACGACCGCGACAACAGCAAGTTCAAGTACCTGCTCCTGCTGGGCGAGGGTTCATATGACAACCGCGGCCTTGCAAGCGTGAAGAAGAACCGCATCCTCACCTACCAGACCGACGTAAGCAACAACGAGGACTACTCTTATCCCTCCGACGACTTCTTCGGTTTCCTTGACGACAACTCGGGAGCGAAGATTGCATCGGCAATGCTCCGTCTGGGCGTAGGCCGTTTCCCGTCGTCGACCGAGGCCGAGGCAGCCAGCGATATTGACAAACTCATCAAGTATGTCCTCAACCCCGACTACGGTCCCTGGCGCAACACAGCATTCTTTGCAGCCGAGACCGGCGACAACGACATGCACATAGCCCAGGTTGACGGCATCAACACCTTGATGACCACAACCCTGAAGACCGGTTTTGAGAACAACAAGGTGTATATCGACATGTTCCCCCGCGCTGTAAACGAGACCGCTATCGTCAATGTGAGCGACCGCACCTCTTCGGAGGCTCGCCGCCACCTTGTGGAGTTGCTTGAACGCGGTATGTACTACGGCACATACGTTGGCCATGCAGGCTACCGCGGCCTCACCCACAGCCGCTTGTGGACATCGACCGACGTAAACACAGTGACCTATCCTCACCTGCCCATCTTCATGTCGGCATGCTGCGACGTAGCGCGATTTGACAGCGACCAGCGCGGTGTGTGCGAACACATGTTCCACGCCCCCAATGGCGGCGCCATCGCATTGCTCACCTCTACCCGCGAGGTATATGCCAACAGTAACGACCAGCTCAACCAAGCATGGACAAAGTTCCTGTTCAGCTGGGGTACCGACGGCACAATCCCCACTCTTGGTACCGCTTATATGAAGGCAAAGCAGTCGTTCGGCAGCGTTATCAGCGCACCCAACAAACTCAAGTTTGTACTCTTCGGCGATCCCGCCATGCAGGTGGCTTACCCACGTCCCTTGTTCCAGATTACAGAGATAAACGGAACTGCCATCAGTACAGGCACAACCACATCGGTCGCGCCCTTGCAGAAGATTACAGTGAAGGCCCAAGTTCTCAACGCCACACGCACACAGGTTGACACAGAATTCAACGGCGACGCGACACTCACGATCTACGACAAAGAGCCCGTTCTGAAGACCACTACCTACAACAGAAAGTCACTCACCATCAACAGTCCTCGCGATATCCTTGCACAGGTGCAGGGCCGCGTTGTCGACGGCATCTTTACAGGTGTTGCAGTAATGCCCCGCTACTGCCGAGCTGTGAATGAGGGCGGCATGATACGTCTGTATGCCCACAAGGACAGTACAAACCTCATGGTAAACTGTGAGTACAACGGTCTCACCATCGGCGAGTATAACGAGGCAACAGCCAATGCCGACACCGAGAGCCCCGTGGTTACAAGCATGTACCTGAACGAAGAAAGCAGTTTCAGTGACGGTGCCGTTGTTCCCGCCAACTCAACCCTGTACATTACAGCCAGTGACAACCTGGGTATCAACAACCAGTCGCTGTCGCTGGGCAACAACATGCGCCTTGTGCTCGACGGCAAGACCTCTTACTACCTGGTCAACAACTTCGCCACAGTGAGCGAGGAAGGCCGTCGCCTTGACATTGCATTCCCCCTTACCGGTCTGAGCGAGGGTGAGCACTCACTCGCTTATACTGTTCACGACGTCACAGGCAATGCGACAACACGCACCATCTCGTTCATCGTGGGCAGCAGCAACGACATCACTCTCTCGGTAGAAGAACTTCCCGCAACCACCGAGGCTACCATCAACGCGAGCAGCAAACTCACAAACATCCCCGAGGTAGACCTCAAGGTTACCGATGCACTGGGCAAACTGGTGTGGAGCACAAGCACCAACTCGTTCCCCGCAACATGGAACCTCACCGACAACACAGGCAAGCCTGTTAACGGTGGCGTATACAAGGTATATGGCAGTTACCATGATGGTACAAACCACGGCGGCACCAACGTGACCACAGTGCTCGTGGTAAAGCCCGTAAAGTAACACCCCCGGCAAAGAACACAAAGGCGGCAATCTCCCATGGCGCAAACCAGGGTGATAGCCGCTTTTTGATTTGCAACATAGCACATTAGCAAAACGGGGTAAAAACTAAAAAAGAGAAAATATTTCGCAAAAATAAATCAAGAAATTTCTTTATTTCAAAATAATGTGCTAACTTTGCATCCGCAATTTTCCCGAAAGGCACAAATAAGAGTGAGGGTATAACGCCCGAGCCGCCGTACGGACCAACTTTCAATACAATATTAAATGTACGCAATTGTAGAAATCCAGGGACAGCAATTCCGCGCCGAGGCAGGCAAGAAGTTGTATGTTCATCACCTCGCTGAGGTGAGCGAAGGCGCAACCGTAGAATTTGACAAGGTTCTTCTCGTTGACGCTGACGGTACTGTTACCGTAGGTGCACCCACCGTAGAAGGTGCAAAGGTAGTATGCGAGGTAGTAAATCCCCTCGTAAAGGGTGAACACGTAATCGTTTTCAAGAAAAAACGTCGTAAAGGTTATCGCCGTCTCAACGGTCATCGCCAGCAGTTCACTCAGGTAGTGATTAAAGAAGTTATTGCTTAACCCCCTAAATTTTATCGATTATGGCACATAAAAAAGGTGTAGGTAGTTCAAAGAACGGCCGCGAGTCAGAAAGCAAACGACTTGGCGTTAAAATTTTTGGTGGTCAATTCGCAAAGGCTGGTAACATCATCCGTCGTCAGCGCGGTACAGTTCACCGTCCCGGCCAGAACGTTGGTATGGGTCGTGACCACACACTGTATGCTCTCGTTGATGGTACTGTAGAATTCCAGCACCGCGCAGGTCACACTTACATTAACGTAGTGGCTGCCCCCAAGAGCGAAGAACAGAACTAATTTAAACCACACGGTTTAACCTATCATGAGGCGACTTCACAATGTGAGGCCGCCTCAATTGCTTTTCGGGGTAAAAATGCTCGTTTTGGGCTAAATTCATGGCATATTATTGTATTTCTTGCAAAGATTCTCTCATTTTTTTGCATATATGAATTAAAAGGTTTATCTTTGTGAGTGATTTACATTTACAGTTGAAAAATAACAACATAAAAGTATATACATTATGAAGAAATTTTTACAATCTACAATGATGGTTGCTTTGATGGCAACTGCATGGACAAGTCTCAATGCCGAGACTACAATGTATGTTAAGGACTTCGCTATCAAGGCTGGTGAAACAAAGACTATCGAGATTATCGTTGATAACCCCGACTACTCATTTACCGCATTCCAGTTCGACATGTACCTGTCTAAGGGTCTTGTATTCGTAGAAGAAGACGGCGAGCCCTGGTTCGAGCCCACTTCACGCATCCCGACCACACGTCAGGGTACATCTGCTACCGGTTCATACCAGAACAACAAGGAATACTACCGTTACCTGTCATACAACTCAAAGGGTAACTACGTAAGCGGTACATCTGGTGCAATCTTCACCGTTGATGTTACTACCGACGACACCTTCAAGGGCGAAGAGTACGGTACAGTTACTTTCAAGAACGTTAAGCTCAGTGATATCGCTGACGCAACCAAGGGTTACATTTGCGCCGAAACTACAGCTAAGGCTTACGAGGCTGTTTCTCTTGAGGAATTTGCTACAACTACAGCAACCAAGACCCTCTTCATCGCCGACGATGTAAAGGTTCTCGGTACAACTAATCCCGCACAGTACACATTCGTTACCAATGGTAACGGTGGCTGGCTCAAGCTCACAGGTGCTGACAAGATGGTAGTTGGTACTACTTACGAAGGTTGCCAGTTCGGTGGCAAGGCTGCTGCAGGTTTCAACCCCACTCTCGCAGTTAACAACACCCTGGGCGAAGCTGAGGCTTCAAAGGCTATCAGCGCTGAGCCCACAACTGTAAACCTCACTACTTCATTCACCCTGGCATCGGCTGAGGTTGTTTCTGTAACCGGTTTCTACTTCAACGACGACAACCAGGAGACACTGCGCGCTTATAGCGGTAACAACGGTCCTCGCGGTAAGAGCCTCACAGTAGACAACTCTTGGAGCGGTGGCAACACAATGACCAACGGCACTCCTTACACCATCCAGAAGGCTGCTATCCAGCTCAAGGCTGCTTGGGAAGGTGCAAGCAACGGTGCAGCAATGGTTGCTCCCAGCGATGCAAACTCATTCCAGAACTACGTTCTCTATCCCCTCGAGATGGCTCAGATCGCAACAGCTGTTGAGGATCTCAACGCTTCTAAGAACGTATCAAGCGTACGCTACTACAATGTTGCCGGTGTTGAGGCAGCTACTCCCTTCGACGGCATGAACATCATCGTTACTACTTACAGCGATGGTACTACTTCAACAGCCAAGGTTGTTAAGTAATTAAATATACATAATACACTAAGCGGCGACAGGTAAACACTTGTCGCCGCTTTTGTTATATATCACCATAATATCAAGAAAAACGCGTCAAAAACACAAGAATTGTAAGAAAAATGCATATTTTTAAATAATTTCGTGAAAAAATGTTGCATTTAACAATAAAACATATTATCTTTGCCAATGACAATTAATAGGATACATAACAAACTTAAGTACAACTCTATGAAAACGACTATTAGAGCAGCCTTTACACTGGCAATGCTCGCTTTCGGCATCTGTGCGTTTGCACAATCAAGCAAGCTCTACGTTGAAGAGTTTGCAATTCAGAAGGGTGAAACCAAGACAATCAACATCTATCTTGACAACCCCGACTACACCCCCACGGCCTTACAGTTCGACATTTACCTAAGCGGTGGCATCAAACTGGTAGAGGAAGACGGCTATGCCAACATCTTCCCTGTGGATGACCGTGTTCCTGGAATCCGCAAGGGTTATTCAGAGTCAGGCTCATGGGCGAAAGATAATTCATACTATCGTTTCCTTTTCTACAATTCAAAGGGAAATGCCGTGACAGGAACATCGGGTGCAATCCTAACCATGGATGTCACTACCGACGACACATTCGGCACAACCGACAGTCCCGCTACCATCACATTTAAAGACACCCGTCTGAGCGACATCAATAACACGACAACAAGTTACAAGTGTGCAGAGGCATTGGCCAAGGTATACGAGTCAAAGCATGTTGATGATGTAGTGGGTGGAAACACCACCGATGGCAAGACATGCTACATTGCCGAGTTGCTCAAGATCCTTGCACTGTGCAAAGACGGCAAGGGCGGAATGTTTGCATTTGCAACAACAGGCAGCCAGTGGATTAAGCTGCACTTCCCCAATGGCAACAGCCACATCAAGGTGGGCTCAACATACGCCGGTGGCAACATTGGCGGTATTACAAGCGACATGGCAAGCAATCCCACCATCAACATCAGCCGCGACATCGACTATAAAGAGGCTACTGGTGACATCCTCACAGAGACCAAGAATTATACCGACATTGAGCAAACGATGACGTTCAAACCCAACGAGGTAATATCGCTCACAGGTTTTTATTTCATCGACGAGAACGGCAAGCCCGCTATCAGCCGCTGGAGTGGTCAGTATGGTCCCCGTGGCGTTATCCTCTCGCTCAACACCGAGTGGTGCGACGGCGCTAATCTGTCGGAACAACAGTACGATTTCAAGCAGGTCGTTGTACAGGCAAAGGGCACTTCCAGCAATGCACCCCGCAAGATTCAGAACGACCGTGACACTTATAGCGAATATGAGTTCTACCTGGTTGAGGCTAACTCGGCTATCGTTACCGCAATCGATGACATCGATGCAACAAGCGGCGTTACAAGCGTGAAGTACTACAACATTGCCGGCATGGAGTCAGCAACTCCCCACAGCGGCATGAACATCGTTGTCTCTACCCATGCCGACGGCAGCAAGACAACCACCAAGCAAGTATTCTGACGAAATCAATTTTTATAACCTACTCTCACAGCCATCTTCCCGCAGGAAGGTGGCTGTTTTTTTATCACGCGATATAGCCCAAACCATGAAAAAAGACCACTGAAAAATGCACAGAAACAACCAGTGCCCAATGCAAATTCACGCATACAAAAAACAAGGTATTTTTAACTTCGTTTTTTTGGTGTAATCCAATTATTATTAGTACTTTTGTAGTTAAATTAGATTTATTATGCGCAGACTACTCATATCACTGGTTACACTTGCCCTGGCCGCTGCTGCCAGCGCAGTTGTCGTAGACAATATTGCAGGTGCCCTGGAATCAAATACAACCGACCACGAGATTACCGAACTCGCCGTTACCGGCACTATCGACGCAAGGGATTTCAAGTTCATCGCCGACTCGCTCACACAACTCAAGAAGCTTGACCTGAGCCAGGCGCAGATTGTGGCTTACAGCGACTCAATCAAGCCCTTGTCGGGAACATTCTTCAAGTTCCCCGCCGGCGAACTTCCCGCAACCATCCTCATGGGTACCGAGATTGATTCTCTCGCACTCCCTGTAACCCTTACCGGCATAGGTCACGCAGCACTTGCAGGTTGTACACAACTCACAGCACTCGTATTGCCCGAGACACTCACCACTATAGGCAGTTATGCCTTCAGCGGCACAAGCCTCACCCAGGTAACAGTTCCCCAGAGCGTGACAAGCATAGGCGAAGGCGCTTGGGCGCAGTGCCACGCACTCACCTCGGCATCGCTCAACGCACAAGTCGTTCCCGACCACGCATTCATGGGCGACTCGCTTCTGACCGACGTGACACTGGGCAACAATGTCACCACCATAGGCAAGAGCGCATTCAACGGATGCTCGGCGCTTGATTCAATCAAGGTGGGCGAAGGCAACAATATCGCTACCATAGGTACCGAGGCATTCCTTGGCGCAAGCGCAAAGGGAATCGACCTGCAGAAGTTTGCCATGCTTGAGGGCGTAGGCAACTGGGCGTTCGCCTCATCGGGCCTTGCTACCGCTTCCCTGCCCCAGAACGTCAGCACAGTGGGCGACGGTGCATTTGCATTCACCGACTCACTGCAGCAAGCCACATTGCCCGCAATCAAGGCAATCCCCGCTTTTGCTTTTGCAAGCAGTGCCCTTGCCAACGACGGCATCCTTGCCGAAGGCACCGAGAGCATTGGCGACTATGCGTTCTACAACAACGACAAGGCATCGGTATTCACCATTCCCGCATCGGTTTGCTACCTTGGCAACTGGGCGATGGCCGGAATGGTAGAACTTGATACCATCAACGCAGTTCCCACCGCAGTTCCCGCCCTGGGCGACAGCGTATGGGCAGGCGTGATGCAGAGCCTTGTAATGCTCAACACTGCCGACAACGACATTGCCGACCTCTACGAGGCAATGGAGCAGTGGAAAGAGTTCCACATCCTGCGCAACTACTACGTAGGCGATGTTAACCATGACGGATATGTCGACATTACCGACATCAACTGCATCCTGGCCTACATCCTTAACGATCCCATCCCGGGATTTGACGCCGATGCTGCCGACCTCAACGGCGATGGCGACATCGACATCGTTGACGTGAACGTTCTTGTAGATATCATCCTCAACAACCGCAAGGAATACATCCGCAAGGCCAACCGTCGCAATGCAAGCGAGGGCAACGGCACAAGCGACTGCATTAGCATCGACGACATCAACATCAACGCTGGCGAGACAGTTGAGGTAACACTCGGCCTCGAAAACGTGAGGGCATACTCAGGCATGCAGTTTGACATTGACATGCCCGAGGGCCTGTCGATTGTCGACGGTTCGCTCTGCAACACTTCACGCACTACCAAGCACACCCTCGTCCTTAGCAACGACGGCAACCGCATTATGGTTTACTCGCCCGGCGTTGTAAGCATCGAGGAAGGCGATGGCGCTATCATCAGCCTCAAGGTTGCAGCCAATGGCCAACTCGAGCCCCAAGGCACTGTTGCAATCACCAACCTTGTACTCACAACTCCCAAGAGCGAACGCTTCGTGGGCAGCGACACCTTTGCTACCGTGAGCGGTGTAACCGGTGTCGACGACATGAACGCATCACTCGACAAGGCATACGCATATAACAGCACCCTAATTATCGAAGCAATGAACGACGGCAAGGCACAGGTTGTTGCCATGAACGGACAGACCGTCGACGTCAATGTACTGGCGGG
>DCGA01000168.1:0-195 GCA_002314465.1 bacterium UBA1790
GCCATGCACGGCCCTGGTATGGGCAGCACTGCCAAGGCTCCTGTGTTCAGTAATAAATTTGGGAGTAATTGTTCGTCGCTGGGTAAATTTGAGGTGACCAAGGAACACGGGACAAAGATGAAACGCGCCATGCGACTCAGGGGGCTGGAGAACCGCAACAGTAATGCTTTTAAGCGTGGGCTCATGATTCACGGC
>DCGA01000168.1:225-19607 GCA_002314465.1 bacterium UBA1790
ACAAGAACAAGTGGCGTCGCTACATTCCGCTCAACAGTGTCGCTTGCCAGGGATGCGTCACACTCACTACCTATGGCAGCGCCCATGTGAGGAAAATAGTGATGGCCGAGGATGAACCCATCCTGCTGTGGAATTTCTGCAGCGAGCGGTGAAAAAGCCCCAACTTGCGCCTATTGCCATTGATCATGAAAAAAGTTTTTCGTTTTGCTTTATTTTTCATTGAAAAAACACTAACTTTGTACCTATGGAATGGCTAATGATAACAACCTCAACAGCTTTATATAGATTCCGCACCGACGAGATAGTATGCGTGCGTGCAAGCGGAAACTATAGTGATGTGTGCATGTGCACCGGCAATCCGTGCACTCTCACTTTCAAGCTGCACCAGTTTGACGAGTGGTTCGGCACCCTGCGCGATAACACTTTCGTGCGTGTGGGGCGCAGTTTCATCGTCAACAAAATCTTTGTGCAATCAATCAATGTCACCGATTGCCGCATCACTCTCGCGGGGGGCAAGATGCCCGCCCCGGTAGTGTACGGTGGCTTTTCTAAGGATGCCCTGAAAGCACTTAAAGCCGAACTGGAGAAAGGAGAACAATCATGAGCGATATTATCAACATCAACGAACAGCCGCAGGAGGATATCCGGATCGTCAGCGAGCAGCCTCAGGTGTCGGTAAACTATTCTGCCGGTCCCGAGCCGCAACCCGAGCAGGTCACTGTTATCAAGGTGAGCGAGCATCGCAGGTGGCCGTGGGTGGTGCTCACGTCGGTTGCAGTAGTGATTGCATTGGTTGCAGGTCTTTATGCCTACAAGAATTGGGTTCTCAACCATTATGAGTTGCCCATGTCGGCTACTCCGCAAGAAAACATTGAGAAACTGCAGCAGACCGTTGCGCGCGAAAAGGCCGATGTGGTGGTAACCAACGACAGCGTTCTGGGAGTGCAATTGCATTTCTATGAACTTAAGGGACTCAAGGCATCAATCGAACTGGTTGAACCCAGCGCTTGGGACAAGAATGTATTCTTCTATACCCGCTCTATCGATGTTACGCCCGAGAACAAGCCCATCGGCTCGTTGGTTGTCAAGGGTAATGCTACCGTCGACAGCGAAAGTCCCCGCAAGGGTTACTTTGCCGCTGTGGGCAAGAATGCTGTGATAGGCGTTTCATCCGATGAGTCGGATATTCTTGATTTCTGTCAGAGCAATGGCGGTTATTTCTTCCGCCAGTTTGTCCTGGTTAGCAATGGTCAGTTGCCTCCGCGCTTCTTCCTCCACGGCAAGGTTGAGCGTCGTGCCATAGGACGAAAGCCCGGTAACCCTAATCTCTTCTACATTGAGGCTCCCAACCCCGAAACAATGTGGGACTTTGCCGATGCTCTGCGCGAGTATGGCTTCATCGATGCCATCTACATTACCGGCGGCAATGTAAACACCACTTACTACCGCACGGCGGGCGGAAAGGGTATTCACCTTATAGGCGATAGTTCCGACTGGCTCTCTCACAAGCGTAGCAAGGGTTACTGGCTGGTATTCAGGAAACGATAAAACACAACAAAAGCCCCTTTTGCGAGGGGCTTTATGTTGTTCGTGTTTTGCGGAGCCTAACGGCTGCGGTACACACTCTATTCAATGTTTTATTAAAAATGTTTTATTAAGAAGTCAGTTGTTTGGAACTATTTTTTCATTGTTTACACTCATTTGACTGCGGTAAAACATAAAAGTTTAATAGAAAACGAATATTTAACATATTTTTGCATTAAACGCGATAAACCATCATGAAAAAGATTATCTGCTTGGCTTTTTTTGCCTCACTGCTTATGGCGACAGCCACTCCGGCAATGGCCCAACTCAAGTCCACATATAAGAAAGCACTGTTTATAGGCGCTCATCCCGACGATCCCGAGACTTGTGCCGGCGGCACTATGATTCTCATGAAGCAACTTGGCTGCGATGTGGTTAGTGTTTACCTCACGGCCGGGGAGAGTGGAATCGCGGGCAAGAGCCACGACGAGGCGGCGGCAATACGCCGTGTTGAGAGTGCCGATGCGTGTGCTGTGATGGGTGTGCGCTCGCTGTGGGTAGGGCAGATCGACGGATATGCCGAGGTAAACCTTGAGCGATACGCCCAGATGAAGAAGATTATCGAGCAGGAACACCCCGATGTGGTGTTTACTCACTGGCCCATCGATTCTCACCGCGACCACAGGGCATGTTCATTACTCGTTTATGACGCATGGCGCCAACTTGACCACAGTTTCGAACTCTATTACTTCGAGGCGATGACAGGTATGCAGTCCATGAACTTTACGCCCGACGAGTATGTAGATATCTCTACTACCGTCGACCTCAAGCACAAGGCTATTATGTGCCACCGCACCCAAGAGCCGCAGGAACTCATTGACGACTGGCATGGCCCCATGGAGAAGATGCGCGGCAACGAGTTCCAGTGCCGTGCCGCCGAGGCGTTTGTGCATCAGCGCTGGCGCACCAGTGAAATAGTAAAATAAACATCTCCTATACACGAGAAAGAGCCCCGCAAAGGGCTCTTTCTGTATATATCTTAAATCTTGCAGATAAAAATCAGTTCAATCAGATTAATCTGTAGTTAATCTTAGTTTTAATTATTAGTTTTAATTATTTTAATTCGTTTCAGTTCTATTCTTTCGCATAAAAAACACTATCTTTGCATTATGATAAATTTTACACCGTTTGTCAGAGGGCGTTTCATTGACAGGCTCAAGGAGCATGTAAGGTACATTGACCACGCCGACAGCGTGCAGCAAGGCACTCTGGTGCAACTCGTTGAGAAAGCTTCACTCACGCAACTAGGGCGAAAATATGACTTCTCATCGTGCCGCACCTACTATGACTTTGCCCAACGTGTACCTTTATACACCTACGAGGATATTCGTCCCACGGTGATGCGTATGATTAACGGTGAAAAAGACCTCTTGTGGCCTGGACGAGTACTCAACTTCGCACAGTCGTCGGGCACATCGGGAGGCAAAAGCAAGTATATCCCCATTACAACCGAATCGTTCAAACTAAACCACTATCAGGGTGCGAGCGACGTGGTTTCGCACTATCTTAACCTTAATCCCGACAGCCGCATCTTTTCAGGTAAGGCTTTAATACTCGGCGGCAGTTTTGCCAACGAACTTAAACTGCGTCCCGGTGTTAGGGTAGGTGATCTCTCGGCCAATCTGATAGAATTCATGAATCCTATTGCTAACCTCATGCGCACTCCAGGTAAGGATATAGCGCTAATGAGTGACTGGACCGAGAAACTTCCAAAACTTATTGAGGCAAGCATGAACGAGAATATTACCAACTTGAGCGGTGTTCCATCGTGGTTCCTTACCGTCATCAAGCAGGTAATGGAGCGCAAGGGGGTAAAATGTATACATGAGGTTTGGCCCAACCTTGAAATTTACTTCCACGGCGGCATTTCATTTGAGCCTTATAGGGCGCAATACGAGGCTATTTGCGACATGAGCCGCATGCATTTCCTCAATACCTATAATGCAAGCGAGGGTTTCTTTGCAGTACAGTCGTCATGGGATACCACTGCGATGATGCTACTTCTCGACGTGGGAGTTTTCTATGAGTTTATCCCTGTTGAGGATATCAATAGCAGTAACCCCGAGGTTTATCCTATATGGGAAATTGAGGCAGGTAAGACCTATGAACTCGTAATAACTGCATGCAACGGATTATGGCGATATAGGTTGGGCGATACCGTGCTCGTTGAGTCGCTCAACCCTGTAAAGATTCAAATAGCCGGACGCACATCGTGCTTTATCAATGCCTTTGGCGAGGAACTGATGGAACATAATGCCGACCATGCAATAACAATTGCTTCACAAGCATCGGGGTCGCATGTACAAAACTATACGGCAGCTCCGGTATTTGCAAGCGAGGGTGTACAGCCCCATCATCAGTGGGTAGTTGAATTTTCGCAACTGCCGGACGATATAAGTGTGTTTATAAGCGCTCTTGATAATGCCCTTAAGAAAGTGAACAGCGATTACGAGGCAAAGCGCAGCGGCAATATATTCCTGGGTGCTCCCACCGTAAAAGCAGTGCCACAGGGTTCATTTAATAAATGGCTTGCAGCACATGGCAAACTGGGAGGACAACGCAAAGTACCACGCCTGTGCAACGACAGCCACATCGTTGACGAGATTCTTAATCAATAGCCTTTTTACTCATGGAGTCGATAATGCAATATGTATGGCAACATCGCTTGTGGAAGAGCGAGGACATGGTGACCAACGACGGGCGACGGGCGCCGTGTGCGTGTGCTCGACCCAGGACTGCTTAATACCAACCAGGGTCCCGACTTCTTTAATGCTAAGGTTGAGATTGACGGTAATTTGTGGGTAGGTAACATTGAGATTCATGTGCGAGCCACCGACTGGAAGCGGCATGGTCACAACACCGACAAGGCTTATGATAATGTGATACTACATGTAGTGGAAAAAGACGATGCACCGGTGTATCGCACCAACGGCGAACGTATTCCGCAGGTGGTTCTGCAAGTATCGCCACGGTTCAACGAAAGCCTTAATCAACTGCTCAATGCACACACCGATTTACCCTGTTATGCAACGCTTAAGGATGTTCCGCACATCACTATCACCGAGTGGATTCAAGCACTTGCTTTCGAGCGTATGCACAGCAAAGTGGGGCGTATACGCGAACTATACGACATTACACGCGGTAACTGGGAGGAAGTGTGCTATGTAACCTTGTCGCGCAATCTGGGTTTCGGCATTAACAGCGATGCAATGGAACGCCTGGCACGACTCACACCATTACGCCTATTGCACAAGCATAGCGACTCACTTTTTCAAATAGAGGCATTGTTATTTGGCCAGGCAGGAATGCTTGATAAACCTGATACAGATAACTACAGTAAACAACTTGCTCGTGAGTATTCTTTTCTTGCAAGCAAGTTTTCGCTTAAGCCAATGCAAGGAATGGCGTGGAAAACATTCCGCATGCGTCCGCAGAATTTTCCCTATCGTCGCATTGCGCTGCTTGCCCATTATATACACAATGGTTTTAACCTCATGCAGGCGCTGCTCGATGCGGCCGATGAAAAAGCACTTCGCCAACTCTTCAGCGTAGAACTTGACGGCTACTGGTCGACCCATTACACACTTGGCAAGGAAAGTAATGTCACCACCCGCGTGCTTGGTGAGGCTTCAATAGATATTATTCTCATCAATACCGTTGCTCCGCTCTATTATGCTTATGGCGAGATAAGCGGAAAATATGAGCACCAAGACCGTGCCATCGCTCTGCTTGAGTCGCTTCGTCCCGAGAAAAACAGTATTGTGTCAACATTTGCAGCAGCTGGTCTTAAGAGCGAGGATGCACTCACTACACAAGCCCTTATACAACTAAAGCGCGAGTATTGCGATGCCCGCAAGTGTATCTACTGCAAGATAGGACACCGACTGCTTGCAACAGCCTCACATAGCAAATAAACATAATAATTAAGTGCATTTAGGTCGTTTTTTTACGTTTGGATGCAGTTTTTTGCCTTTCGTCTTTTGTCTTTCGGTTAAAAAAACTACCTTTGCATATATAATAAACCTTATATAGTATGAAAATTAATTGTACACTCATATTGTCATTGCTCCTGTGTATGCTTGCAGGAAGCATGCAAGCTCGCGAGCGAATGGTAGTAACAAATGCCGATGGCCGCTTCTCGGTTGAGGCCGAGAAAACCCTCAAGGGTAACGACGGTGACATCGAGTATGCACTCCATTTTACACCTAAAACCAACAAGTGGGACATCACTGTAAACATCGTTGCCGACGATAAACAGTCGGGACTCATGAACATCGTCAAGAGCGGCAAGGAAGTTTCTTTCCTATCACCTCAAGGACTTATGTTCAAGGCTAAGGCTAAAGGTACCGAGAAACTGCGCGGTACTGTGGTTGCATCACTCGAGGCTAAAGGACTGGACCGTGCTACTGTTGACGACGTTGCTGCTGCAACCGGTACAGGACTGCAACTGGGTGCTCCCGGATGCTGGGCTGTAACATTCAATACCGATGGCGGTGTAATCTTTGCCGACATGCCTGCTATGGTTGAGATGCTCACCAAGGCTACAAGCGTAACAACTCCTACACCCCCTGCCAATCCCGAAACCAATGTATACATTGATCCCGAGCGTAAAGTGATTGAAACCGAAAAGCAGGAAACACCCGCTGTGCAACCCACCGTACAACCTGCAGCACCCAAGCCACAAAAGCCCGCTGTGCAAGGCACCGAGTTCAGCATTAAGAACGAGAATGGTCTCTTTAAGGTTGAGGGTACACAAGTGCAGACACAAGGTCACCTCACAGGCAACATGCTGAGAGTGCAGGAATCGCTGTTGCGTACTAAGCAGTGCAAGACCGCTGCCATGAACATGAGCACAGGCGGTCTGTATATCTACAGTTCTAACGGTTATTGCACTACCACCGGTATGCAGAAGGATCTCATCGCAGTACTCAAGACACTCAATGTTCCCCATACTAACATCACCGAGGTTGCACTTACTGAGAGCAACAAGTGGGTTATCATCTATGAGAACAGCGGCTTCAAGACCGGCGAAGGCCTGCAGCGCGCTATGCTTGATAAGATGACCGAATGTAACGTGAGCAAGCAGAAGTTCAAATGCGTTGCAATGAGTGATGAGGGCGAATGGGTTGTAGTTACCAATAAAGGTTACTGGTGTGAAGGCGATGAACTCAAGGCGTTCCTTGCCAAGGCAGTTGAGAAGAAGGGCAGTCTGCAGTTTGCACACTTTACTCCCGGTGGTGCTATGCTTGCAATATGCAAGAACGGCATTGTGTGCCACAATGTACCCGCTACAGTGGTTCAATCGCTCAAGACACTTGAGTTTGAACCTAAGGTAATCAAGTTTACCGATGATGGCCGTTACATCATCACCGATAATAAGTCAAAGTTTGATTACGACTTGTAAATCAATACTTTATAATACAAAGAAACAGGGCTCAGCCATAGTGCTAAGCCCTGTTTTTTTATAATATTTATTTTCAATTTTTATTAATTACATTTTGCATCATGGTGCGCATACTGGTGCCGCTGGTTTCAAAGTCGTCGATTTTCATCAAGCCATTCTCGCGTTTCATTTTCACCCACTTGGTGTTAGTTTTTCCGTAGTTGGTAACATTGAGCACCACCATGGCTTTATCCTTGTTCTTAACCATTACCTGCTTAACCTCAAACTTCACCTCGTCGTAGTCCTGGGCATCAATCCACGGATCGAAGTTTATCCAACTCATGCCCTCGTCCTCATATAGTTTATCACACTCGTCATATTCCTCAATGTAGTCACTTGTCAGGAATAACTGTGCATTAGTATTGGCGGCAGTGGTTTTATCATAGTGGAGGCACTTGGCAATGTAGTCATTCATACGGTCGGTTACCTCC
The DNA here is from genome assembly GCA_002314465.1 of bacterium UBA1790. Taxonomy (GTDB): domain Bacteria; phylum Bacteroidota; class Bacteroidia; order Bacteroidales; family Muribaculaceae; genus Sodaliphilus. The sequence continues at coordinate 7,684 of DCGA01000168.1, forward strand.
TTATTCATTGCTTCGTTCTGGACAAAGGTGCATAAAAATTTCTTGCCCAGCGGAGTAAGTAGGTTTTCAATTTCGAGCGATGAGAGTTTAATGTCTATATTTCCTGCCGCCGCACATGCTATCTCATATTTATTAAATGTAAATACCAAGTCATAGTCATCCAAGATGAATGTAGCGGGAAGCGCCTTGAGGTCATTGACAAGTTCCTCCATGACGCACATATCCTCGTCCATGCCGAGAGCCTTTTTCTTAACGATGTCGAGCATCGCCTTCTCGTCGGCAACGACATCGGCAAGAGTGAGACGGCACTGTCGCTCGCAGTCATAATAATAGGTATACTCATAGAATCCCATGCCGGCAGCCAGTCCGTTGTCGGTATCGATAGACTCGGTCACCTTCACCTCAATGAGGTTGCGCACGCTGTCATATTCCTCGCAGTCGACAGTGAACACCAGCGAAGGGAAATACTCATCGCACAAGTCGTCCTTGCTGTCGCGCATCTTCTTCACCTGCTCGAGTGTCAACGATGTAGTGGGCTTACCCTTATAGTTAACCACAAAACGATCGGCAACGCCACGCATAGCAGTGTTAACATCAACCCCGGCTGTATCAAACGCAGCCTCGAGCAAGAAAGCCTGCAGAGAGTCAAGGTTAATGCCCTCAACACTCTCGGGCCACTCCACGCTATATTCTACCGTAGCATAGCACAAGTCGCCTATGTCGTACACATAGTTACCCTTAATCTCGGTGGTGTTAACCTTAACATCCACGGCTGCGCTATCATCGCCACCCTTGCCGTTGTTACAGGCGGTGAGCGCCACCAGCGCAAGCATCATCATTAAACATTTCTTCATAATATCTTTCTTTAGTTAATCTATATCCTTATTTATATATTCATAGAGTTTCTTGTAGAACGGGTGCCTTGTCATCGTAGCGGCATTACCCATGATAATAAGTTTCATGCGCGCACGCGTAATGGCCACATTCATACGCCTCAGGTCCCTCAAGAAACCTATCTGTCCCTCATCGTTGTCGCGCACCATGCTTATCACTATTATGTCGCGTTCCTGACCCTGGAATCCATCCACCGTATTTACCGTTATAAGGCCCCTCATGGGCTTGAAATAGTCGCTGTGGCGTATGAGCCTACGCAGGTACTGCACCTGCGCCCTGTAAGGCGAAATAATGCCCACATCAATCCTTTCATCAAGCACACGCTGGCGTCCCACTTTCTCAAAGAACTGCTGCAAGGTTTCCATCGTGAGCCTTGCCTCGCTGCGGTTGATGCGGCCGTAACTCTCGCCCACAAACTCCTCCTTGCCGTCGACATCGCTCGTGTCGATCCACACGATGGGATTATCATAGTCGAGGATACCCCTGTACTTCACCTCGGGAGCACTCTCCACCTCGCCGTTATAGAACCAGTCGCTCGAGAAACGCATTATATCCTCGTTCATCCTGTACTGCACCTTGAGTAATGTCACCACCTGCGGGTTATTCTCCACGATGCGCTCCATGAGTGTTTTCCCCAGTCCGCCCTTCAAGGCATCGATGCACTTCACCGTGGGCGGCAACTGCTGATGATCGCCGGCAAAGATTACCCTGCCTGCCTTGCGTATCGCTATCCAGCACGCAGCCTCGAGCGCCTGCGCAGCCTCGTCGATGAACAGGGTAGAGAACTTCATACCCTCAAGCACCCGGCTCGCGCTGCCGGCAAGCGTGCACGAAATAACCCTTGCCTGTGCAAAGAGGTCGTTGTGGATGCGCAGTTCCATCTCCATGGCACGGTTCTTGAGACGGTCCATCTTCTGGTGGAAAGCCTCGGTCTTGCGACCGCCGGAGCGCATCTCGCGTATGGTCTTGCGCAACGCCCACAGCTGCGGATAGTCGGGGTGCGCCTCAAAGCGTCTTTCATAGGTCTGCGACAGCATCTTGTCGTTAACCCTCGTGGGATTGCCCACACGCAGCACATCCACGCCGCGGTCCATCAGGCGCTCGCTTATCCAGTCCACAGCCATGTTGCTCTGGGCACACACCAGCACCTGGTTCTCGCGCCTCAAGGTTTCATATATGGCCTCGACCAGCGTCGTTGTCTTGCCGGTTCCCGGAGGACCATGCACCACGGCAACATCCTTGGCCCACAGCACCTCGTTCACCGCACGCTCCTGCGTGGGGTTGAGCCACGGGAACCGCATGGGTGCAAACGAGAACTTGCCCGCATTGCCCTTGTTATAGAACAGGTCGCGAAGTTGCGCCAGCCGATTGCCCTTGGCATTTACCACACGCCCCAGGGCATCTATCATCAGTTTGTAGGTAGTCTCGTCGAACGACAGCTGCACGCCCACGGCATCGTGGCTCATAAGTCTCGACACACACTCCTGGTCGGGCATGACCACCACCATGCGATCGGCCTCGGCATAACTCACCGTGCCCGTGAACTTGAAGTAACTGATGTCATCGAGTCCGCTCTGGGCAAAGAACATCACCTGGCGCCCGTATTCAAAGTTGTGCTCAATCTCGCTGTCCTCGCTGCGCGACAGTTCCACCACCAGTTGGTTGAGCGAGTTGTAATAACTCCTGCCCACAGCCAACGGGAACCAACAGTCGCCACGCTTCACCTTGCGGCCCACACCCATAGTCTCGGTGAGTCGCTGGAACTCGTTGCGCTCGTGGTCATACTCCAGTTGCAGCAGCGCGCGTTGCTTTATAAGTTCGTTGGCGGGATTGTTCACAGTTCAATATATAAATATTATTTTTTCTTTTTTAAAAAACTCTTTTTATATGATGATGATAGGGTGTTAATAACGTTGAAAACTTTTCCTGCAAACTATTGCATTTATGGTTATTAATATCCGCGTCGCGGTTATCATCACTTCATTAACAAGGTTACTTATTGAGTATAAAGCACTTCTATACTTTATTAACAACCTGTTAATAATATGCAAAGTTAATATTTTTTTCCTCAACCTGCTGTTGAAAACCCACAAAAATGATGTGCAAACTCTAAATAAAAGAAACCAATAACTAATTTGGAAAATACCGCACATTTTATTAAGCCGCATCGATTTCATTTTGTCAAGTCTTTTTTATTAAAAATTATTGTAAAGTTTTCCACACATATTAACAGGGTTATTAACAACATAATTTAAAAGATTCAAGAGATTTAATTTACTACAGATTACACAGATTGCACAGATTAATTACTGTGTGCCTGGCGATTCATCGTCAGGATATATTTTGTCCTATTAGTCTAAATATAAACCACGAATTGACACGAATGAACACTAATTATATGCTTTTTTGTTCTTTTAGTCAAAAAAATAAAATCTGTGAGATTAGTGAAATCTGTGCGAGGTTAATCACCCTCGCGAAGCATAATTTCTTTTTGTTCTTAAATCATCAGGCAAAGCCCTTTTGTTCTTCTGTCTAAAAATCCACACTCGCGAAGCAATTTTAATGAGTTTCAGTTCTATTCTTTCAGTTTAAAACACTAACTTTGCATCATGAAGAAGAAGTCAATGATAGATCTCCACCGTGTCGATGCCGAGCAGTACCACAGCGTGGAGAAGATACCCCTGGTTGTAGTACTCGACAACGTGCGCAGCGAGATGAACGTGGGCAGCGTGTTCCGCACCGCCGACGCATTCGTCATCGACAGCGTGTGCCTGTGTGGCATCACTTCACAGCCGCCCCGCCCCGAGATTCACAAGACCGCCCTCGGCGCCGAGGAGTCGGTAGTGTGGCACTACTATCAGTCGACCATTGACTGCATCAACGATTTGCGCAGCAAAGGTCATAAAATTTGTTCGATTGAGCAAGTACACGGCAGCACAAGTCTTGAACAATTTATCATCAAGCCCGGCGAAAAATATGCCGTAGTCTTTGGTAATGAGGTAAAAGGAGTGCAGCAAGAGGTTGTTGATAACAGCGACACCTGCATCGAGATTCCCCAACTCGGCACAAAACACTCGCTCAACATCGCCAACACCGCCGCCATCGTCATGTGGAACCTCTTCCAGCAATTCAAACTCTAATATAGATAGCTCCCACAGAGGCACAGAGGGCACGGAGAAAACTGCGGATTTAAGGGATTTAAAAGATTCAACTGTGTGCCCGTCAAATTTTTGACGGGTAATAAAAAAAGGGGCTTCATAGCCCCTTTTTCTTTTTCTTTAAATTTACTATTTATTATTCAATATTATCAAACATATATTTTGCAAAAAATCTAACTAACAGCATCTACACTCTTTAATAAGAAACAGAGATATGTTTTTCCTGATGTTTCAAAGCCTAATGTCTTTAAAAATGAAGAATCAATTAGTATTGGTTCTTCTGCATCTAGTTCATATAAATCTGCACTTTTCTTATGGTGTAATAATAAGTATTTTGGCATGATTGCACAATCTTCCTTGAAAATAGAACCTTTTCGTCCGTCAGAACGGACATAATAAAGTTTATTATTAAGGATGAGTTGCTTATGCCAATCTCCTTTATAGTAACCAACCAAGATAGGAATATCTTTTTTATTTTCTGATTCTTGGATAGGTTCTGATACTTCCTGATGATTTAAGGCATAAAGGATGGATTTGGCTATCTCATTTCCTAATTTTGGTGGGACAGCATTACCAATCATCTTGTATGCATCCTTTATTTCATCATATTCAAAGATAAAACTATCTGGGAACGTTTGTATTCTTGCACATTCCCTAACACTTAGTCTTCTATATTCTTTCAACTTATCTTTTTGGAAGTTCCAGTTTTCATGTCCGAAATATATCATTTTTGGAGATGAAGGATGTAACGGAGCAAAGTCAGCTGTGGCATTTATTGTAAATGATGGCTGTTGCCAACCTCTACGTCTATTTCCACGATAATAAAATAAACCAAATTTTGATATAATAACGTCATGGTTAGGACGTTTTGGATTCATCTCAATAACATCCTTCGACTTTTGCCCAGTATAAAAATTAGGTTCTTCTATTATATCTCCAATTGCTTTTTTAAGAGATACTGGTTCTGTACATATAGAATTTGGGAATGTGAATACAACATTCAATTCTTTCCTAAATCCAACAAAAAAAACCCTTTCTCGATTTTGTGGTATGCGGAAGTTTACTGCATCCAATAATGACCATTGAACATCATAACCCGCATTATTAAGCCTATGTAAAAAGTCCTCAAAAACTTCTTTGAACTTATCATCAAGCATACCCTTTACATTTTCAATGACAAAGAATTTTGGTTTCTTTGCATTGATTAGTTCTATATACTTTAAAAATAGTTGTCCTCGTTCATCTTCAAGGCCTTTTTGTTTACCGCCTACACTCCATGATTGACATGGAGGGCCGCCTATAAAACCGTCACAATCCGGTATTGAATTTGGTTCAATTTTGCGGACATCACACAAAACAAATTCTGTATTGGGATGATTCCGAATATATGTGGCACGACAATGTTGTTCGAACTCATTAGCCCAAATTACATTAAATCCAGCTTGTTCAAAACCCAAGTCAAGACCACCACAACCCGCAAAAAATGACACTACATTCATTATATTTTTTTTATTCCTAATTCTTCTAGATAGTTATATATTCCATCATACCACTCAGGATTACGTGTTTCATCCGGCGGCACACTATTGTCTCCTTCTGGAACTACTATCACCATACCTTGTCGAGCACGAGTTAGAAGTACTCGATATGCGTTTATTTGATATTCTTTATTTGTTGATTTAAGTATATTTTGCCACTTTTTACCACTGCGAAGTTGAAAGTGTTTCCAATATTTTCCGTCTTTACTGAGGCGTAAATCTGCATCCCATACAACACAGGCCCAGTCTATTTCAAGACCTTGAACCTTGAATTCTGTTAAAGTATCTTCTAAGGCATTGCTTGAACGAATATCAGAATCATTTTCCAAAAACCAGTGGACGAAATCGGGTTGGTAACGGACGTTGATACTTATTGCTTTTAATCTCTCAGCCTTACTACTTGCCAATAATCCCATACGTTCACTTCCTCTATTATGACTACGGAGCCATATCTTTGCCTTATCAAGTGAACGTGTTAATACTATAGGATAGTTTTCTAATTCTTTTAGAGTTGCTGATGCTTCCTTATTATTTAGATTAAGCAATTGATTGATAAATATACTAACCTTCTCTGAACGGAATGAACGCATAGACATCTTTAAATGAAGGTTTTCCTTTACTATCAATTGATTTTTTATTAACTTCATTTCTTCTTGCGTAACATCACCAGATTGAAGAAGGTAATCAGACATATAGACATCCCATTCTTCAAAACTTCTGTGAATACTTTCAATCCATTCTGTTAGTCCTGCCTCTCCTTTGTTTATTGCTTGACCATTTCCAACCAAGCATACAACTACACCCCAATCTGTTTGGCGATCCATGCAAGAAATAAGGTATTCAGGTTCACTATAAGGAAAACAATGTATTCCCTTTTTTTCGCGCATGAATCGTTTCAACTCATTTGACGTCCATGCTCGTTGTGCTTCATCAAAGATGGCTACATGTTCAGTAGGAATATATGCCTTATCGGTATGACTTTGGAAATAATCAGTGATTGGAACAATCTTGTTTTCCTCTACCCTTGTACCTTCAAGATAAGTATCTCTATAGTGATGAATCATTTGAATGAAGGCTTTAACCTTGCTTTTTGCTTCTTCCTTGGTACAAACCTTGCGGCCCTCTAATTTTGCATTAAATTTATCTCTTCGTAAATAGTCACGAGTTAATGCCTCTTGTAATACTTCAACAAGAGGATAATTACCTGATAAATAAACAGCTTTCTCGCCACGTTTAAATTGATCGATTGCTGTATTCAATCCGATTAGTGTTTTTCCTGCACCAGGAACACCTGTAATAAAACAAATAGCTTTACGATTATTTTCACGACAATAGTTGATAATATTACATAGTTCTTCCGTAGCTTTATCAATATCACCACCATGTTTTGTTATATCCTCAACGGAATTTTCCTCATATAGAGCAATAGCTGCTTCTATAATTGTAGGTGTTGGTTCATAACCACTTTTTGCCCAATTATCATCTTGTTTTGTTGTTTGAAATTTATGAGGTATTTCAGACAGAGCCTTAGTAATAGCTTTGACCAAAAGATTTGCATTTACTTTTAATGGTTCATAAACATTGTCATCAAAATGTTTGAGTTCAATGTTACAATTAATGTCTTTTTCATTTGGAACTACAAGTATTGGAACAAGTGATCTAGAGCGACATCCTTCTTGAAAATTCTTCAAGTCAAGTGCATAATCCCACACTTGAATAAATGAATCATGATTAAATTTTTGCTCAGAAGTCTTATATTCGAGTATGAATACAACACCATTTATTATGGCAATCACATCGGCACGTCGTCCCATACGAGGAATATTGTATTCAAAGTAAACGCTTCCTTGATTAGAAAAAGGCAAGAGACAAGTATGAAGATTTACTATTTCCTCTACCCATGATTTAGATGTCTCATCATTGATATCATGTTGAGATGCCAATGTGAGTTTACCAACTATTTCGTCGGTATTTCTTTTCAAGAAATCTGAAATAGAGTCAGAGTAGTAATATCTAAGAGATGCCATTTTTCAGTTATTCAATAGCATGGGGATGGTTACGTTAAGCGCTTTCGCGATTTTCTCCATGCTCAGTAATGTAATGTTCTTTTCGCTTCGCTCGATCATGCCCACATAGGTGCGGTGCACACCGGCTTTCTCGGCCAGTTTCTCTTGAGATAGGCCCGCTTCGGTCCTGTACCTCTGTACGTTAGCTGCAAAAACATCTAAAATTGTATTCGTTTTCATCTCTCTCTTTTTGATGATAATTATAGTATGCAAAATTACAAACCACCCAAATTAATATCAACATACTATAGTTAGCATCTACCGTAATAATTAATTATTCACAGCAAAATTATCCACCCCATGTGCCACTTTCCCGCCCACCTAAGTTAAAAATCCCACCCCATTCCCCACTAAAACCCTTAAATCTTTTGAATCCTTTAAATCTGTAAATTTGTAAATCTGTATAATCTGTGAAATCTGTAGTTAATTAAATCCCTTAAATCTTTTAAATCTCTTGAATCATTTAAATCATTAAATCTTTTGAATTTGTTTAATCTGTAGTTAATATTTTAGACTAAAAGCACAAAAAGAGCATATAATTTGTGTCAATTCGTGGATAAAATCATCTGCGAGTTTTGCGAGTTCTGCGAGAGGCAATCTGTGTAATCTGCGTAATCTGTGGTAAATTAAAAACCTCTGTGCCCTCTGTGCCTCTGTGGGAGCATCTTAAATCTGTATTAATCAGCGTAATCTGTAGTTAATTAATTTCTGCGAGTTTTGCGAGTTCTGCGAGAGGCTAAAAAATATATTCTAATTTTGAGTAATTTCTTTCAGTTTTTACCCCATCGCGAAGCTTTATAGTCTTTATGTCTTTTTAGTCAAAAAATCAAATATCCTCGGTTGATACAACCACACCACCGACCTTGCTTTATCTTCGCATGCAAAAAACATTACCCATGAAAGATATCACAAGCGCATTCAACCAGGCAGTCAAGAAAGAACTGAAAGAGAAAAAAGATTACTACGAACCCGAGTTCGGCTATGGTTATGTCCCCGAGGGCTATTGGTGCAACGAGTTCACACACCTCAAGGACCCCTTCTTCGTCCAGTCGGCACGACAAGACATCGACTCAACCCTTGCACCGCAGTCTCTATGGCACGGACTGTGGCATCAAGGCGAGATGTGCTGCCTCTTTGGCGAACCTAATGTCGGCAAGTCGGTACTCGCCAATATGATGGCCTACGAAATAGCATCCTCCGGCCTACCGGTCCTTTACATCGACTTCGAGAACTCGCCCCATCAGGCCGCCGCGCGTTACCACAACCCCAACGACGAGCACAGCCAACTCTACATCCCCGACAATATCTCATTTGTCACCGTCAACCCATGCCTCAACTACAGGAACACCCGCGACTATTCCATGGTGCTTGATGCCATCGAGCGCGAGTTCGTTACACGCGTTACTCCCGTGGTCATCATCGACGACATCTCTCATATCTGCCCCCTTCGCGACTGCACCGCCGCACAAGAGGTCATGCGACGCATGCGCCAGTGGATAATCAAGTACAGCGTTTCTATCCTCGTTATCGCACACGCCGTGCGTCATCGCTCGGCTTGCCCCCTCACTATCACATCGCTATTCGGCGCTTCTCACACCGCCTATTGCTTCGATTCTATCTTCGCCATCGGCCGTGACCTGCGCGACGACAAGTGCCGCTACATCAAGCAACTCAAGTCACGCATCACCGCCATCAACTATGGCGATAATAATGTCATTTCAGTCAAACTCCTTAAGGCTGGCAATTTCCTTTGTTTTGATATACTCGGTGCAGGACACATCGAGCGCGACCTCCTTGCCATACCCGAGATTACCGACCGCGAAACCCTTCGCGCCGAAGTCACTCGACTACATAACCTCGACTGGTCGGCACGACAAATCGCCAACCGCCTTTCCCTCTCCCACACCACAATCAACACCCTCATCGCCGAGATTGAACTAAGCGTTAGTGAAACTCCATCTACCAAAACAATGGAAACCGTGGAAAGTGTGGAAACTATGGAAAACCAAGATAAAAATGTGGCAACCGAGCAAAACGAGTGGAAACCGAGTGATAGCGAGCTCGATGGAGAGAGCAGCGGTAAGTCGGCTTCAGCCGGTGCCGCGAATAGCGAACCTCCATCAACCGAGCAAAACGAGTGGAAACCGAGTGATAGCGTTTCCCTTTTCTCACCCGAAATAAGAAAACTCGCCGAAAAAACTGGCATCCCTTCTGTTCCGTCAATTCTTGAATCTCCATCACTGCCATTCAGCGATTGGCAACCGGGCGATGATCCTAATATCAGCCAAATCTGCCTTTATCACAAAGACAATCCCCTCTATAACCTGCTCGCGAGCCTCCACAGTACCTATTTATATAGCAGTTACGACAATTTCTCACTCCATGTGCACGACTACGACAGCAGTACCGACTACCGTTTTGGCTCGTTGGTCTATTCACCCTCGGTCGGTATGTTGGGCCGAGCCGATGTCGGCGTACCCCGTTGGTTCGACGGTACAATTCCCAGCGGAACTACCATCGATGTCCTCGAGCAGCAACTCCACGATGCCGCCGCAATCCTTCGCGATAAAGTCCTTGCCGCCGAAGCCCCAGCACCCGCAGGCCGCCTCAATCCCAGTTGCCTAACCACTAACGATATAGAATCCGCAGCCCTCGCAGTAGGCATCCCTTCAACCATCCTCGCCCGCGCCCTCTACCTCCCCCTGTAAAACCATCCAGTCCCGTTTCCTCCAGTTAGTTCCGTTCTCTTCAGCTCGGCTGAAGGGCTCCCCCTCAAAGTTTAATTTTCAGTCCAAACACCTACGCGAAGCCAAAATTTATTCTAATTTTGAGTAATTTCTTTCAGTTTATTAATCTGTATAATCTGCGAAATCTGTAGTTAATTTTTAGACTAAAAGCACATAAGAGGCTATATAATTAGTGATAATTCGTGCCAATTAGTGGATAAAAATATCTGCGTGTTTTGCGAGTTCTGCGAGAGGCCAATCTCCTCGCGAAGCATATATTCGTGATAATTCGTGTAAATTAGTGGATAAGTAACATCGTCTTTCGTTAAAAATTAGTAACTTTGCAGTTTGGAAGAAAAAAACAAAAAACTGCATATAGACAATGGATTACAATTTTAGCGAAATTGAGAAAAAATGGCAACAGTACTGGCGCGACAACAAGGTGTACAGCGCACAGGTTGACAAGAGCAAACCTAAGTTTTATGTCCTCGACATGTTTCCCTATCCCAGCGGCGCAGGTCTGCACGTGGGACACCCCCTGGGCTACATAGCCAGCGACATCTATGCACGCTACAAGCGTCAGCAGGGCTTCAACGTGCTGCACCCCATGGGATATGATGCCTATGGCCTGCCTGCCGAGCAGTATGCCATCAAGACCGGTCAGCACCCCGAGGTGACTACCACGCAGAACATTGCGCGCTACCGCGAGCAGCTCGACAAGATAGGTTTCTGCTTTGACTGGGACCGCGAGGTGCGTACCTGCGAGCCCGGCTACTACAAGTGGACGCAGTGGGCTTTCCTCAAGATGTTCGGCAGCTACTACAACACCGAGTTGCAGAAGGCTCGCCCCATCGAGGAGCTGGTGGCCTACTTTGAGAAGAACGGCAACAAGGGCTGCAACGCTGCTACCGGCATGGACGAGGAGTTCACCGCCGAGCAGTGGAACGCCATGAGCAAGGTGGAGAAGAACGACATGCTCATGAACTACCGCATCGCCTACCGCGGCAAGACCATGGTGAACTGGTGTGCCGAGCTGGGTACAGTGCTTGCCAACGACGAGGTGAGCGAGGGTCTGTCGATTCGCGGCGGTTATCCCGTGGAGCAGAAGCTGATGAGCCAGTGGTGTCTGCGCGTGAGCGCTTATGCCGGCCGTCTGCTCAGCGACCTCGACACCGTGGCGTGGACCGACTCGCTCAAGGAAACCCAGCGCAACTGGATAGGCAAGAGCGAGGGTGCCGAGATGTACTTCAAGGTTGCCGACAGCGAGGAGAGTCTGCTCATCTTCACCACACGTGCCGACACAATCTTCGGCGTTACCTTCATGGTGCTGGCTCCCGAGAGCGAGTATGTGGACCTGGTGACTACCGACGCACAGCGTGAGGCTGTGAAGGCCTATCTGGAAGAGGTGAAGAAGAAGACCGAGCGCGAGCGCCTCATCGACAAGAAGGTGAGCGGTGTGTTCAGCGGCAGTTATGCGGTTAACCCCGTTACAGGCAAGAATATTCCTATCTATATAAGCGACTATGTGCTGGCTGGTTACGG
>DCGA01000169.1:0-1417 GCA_002314465.1 bacterium UBA1790
CCGTGCGAGCACTTCACGTCGTCGGTGTATATCTCAAGTTGGGGCTTGGTTTACATGCGTGCCTCGGGCGATGCACACAGGTTGCGGTTGCCTTGATAGGCCTCTACGCGCGGACAGCCTTCCTTAACGAGAATCTTGCCGGCAAATGCGCCCACCGCCTTGTCGCCTAGTACATACTTGAACATCTCGTTGCTTGTACACATGGGTGCGTTGTGGTTGATAAGCGTGTGTGTGTCCACGTGTTGCTCGTCGCCGGCGATGGTCATGCCCAGCAGTGTGGTCTCGGCATGCTCGCCGTCTACGTTCACACGGTAATTGTTGCGGGTAAACCCGTTGGTGAGCGTGATGCCGTCAATGAGAACGTTGCTGCCGGCCATTTGCTGCGCATAGATGCTCGACACGCGTTTTGTGGCGGGCGAACTTTCCTCGAGGTCATAATAGTCGAGGGTGGAATCCTCGGCTGCAAATATCTCTACAACCTGCGATGACAGTTGGTCCACGTCCTTGCTCTGGGTGTGGTCGCACACGAGTACGCGCGCCTGGGCACCTTGCTCAAGCACGATGAGGATGCGGCGCACTGCCATCAAGGGCTGTGTGGAGTTGAAGATATTGACCAACTGTACAGGTCGCTCGGCTACAACGCCGCGCGGTACATACACGAGCAGACCGTCCTGGGCAAGCAGTGTGTTGAGTGCCACGGTGGGATCGCTCATGTCGGCAAGCGAGGCATATCGTGCAAGTACTTCGGGATGACTATTGGCAGCCTCCCTGAAGGTTTCCACCACCACCTTACCGGCATTGCGCTCGGCATTGGGACCAGCCACGATGCTGTCGTTGAAGCACATGTACAGGCAGGTGCTCATGTTGGGCACGTCGCAACGGAAACTCTCGCCGGCGTCACCGCCAAAGGCGATGCGGGTGAGGTTCATGCCATAGTCGGGTGCAAAGACCGCTTCAAGGTCGGTGGCCTCATAGTCCTCGCTGCCCTTGCGGGGCAGGCGGGCGCCTTCCAGGGCGGCAAGTGCGGCATCGCGATGTGCATTGAGCGCTGCGGGAGCACCGCCCTCGATTGTCGCGCGGTTGTCCTTGAACAGGTCTATATATTGTTGTAAAGCGTTCATGTGTGTAATTACTCGTTGTCGATTTGTGCCTTAATCCAGTCGTAACCCTTTTCCTCGAGCTCAAGTGCGAGTTCGGGACCCGCGCTCATCACGATACGTCCCTTGTAGAGCACGTGCACGAAGTCGGGCTTGATGTAGTCGAGCAGACGCTGATAGTGGGTGATGACGATGGTGGCGTTGTCCTCGCTCTTGAGTTTGTTCACGCCGCTTGCCACGATGCGCAGAGCATCGATGTCAAGTCCGCTGTCGGTCTCGTCGAGGATGCTCAGCTTGGGCTCGAGCATAGCCATCTGGAA
>DCGA01000169.1:1435-7196 GCA_002314465.1 bacterium UBA1790
TTCTCGCCGCCCGAGAAGCCCTCGTTCACCGCACGCGATGCGAGTTTGTTGTCGAGTTCGACGATGGCACGTTTCTCGCGCATGAGTTTCAGGAAGTCGCTTGCGCTGAGGGGTTCTTGCCCGAAGTACTTGCGCTTCTCGTTAATGGCTGCGCGCATGAAGTTCACCATCGATACGCCGGGGATTTCAACGGGATACTGGAAGCTCAGGAACAAGCCCTCGTGGGCACGGTCCTCGGGCGACAGAGCCAACAGGTCCTTGCCGCCGAAGGTTACCTCACCGTCGGTTACTGTAAAGGCGGGATGGCCTGTGAGTACCGAACTGAGAGTACTCTTGCCCGAACCGTTGGGGCCCATGATGGCGTGTACCTCGCCGGGACGCACTGTGAGGTTTACTCCCTTTAATATCTCTTTGCCTTCGATAGAGGCGTGAAGATTCTTAATACTAAGCATAATGTATGTTTTGTTGTAGTGTTTGCAATAATAATATTTTTTGACTAAAAGAACATAAAAACAAATTATTTATTCTTGCTGTAATTTGGGTTATATGTTCTGAATTTTCTTTTTATTTCAATTTTTGCTTCGTTGCCAAAGTTAACAATTAGTCCGTGGTCGATTCCTGTAGTGGAAAGGTAATTGACTAATTGTAACTCGTGCGCTGTACTAATGGATTTTACCGCCTTGATTTCAAGTATAATCGAGTTTTCGACAACAATATCGGCGACATATTCGCCCACAAGTTGCCCCCGATATCTCACGTCAAGGCTTTTTTGGCTCTCTGCTTTAACCCCGTAAAATGCGAGTTCTACCATGAGTGCGTTTTCATACACTTTCTCCAAATAACCCGGAGCAAGTGAATTGTGCACGGTATAAGCGCATGTGACAATTTGCTTGATTAATGCCTCGATATCCATTTGTAAAAAAGAAATATGTCTTTTTGTTCTTTTAGTCAAAAAAATAAAAAATTAGCCGATGGAGCCTTCGAGCGATACGCTGAGGAGTTTCTGTGCCTCGACGGCAAACTCCATGGGGAGCTTTGCCATCACCTCCTTGGCATAGCCGTTCACGATGAGTCCCACCGCATCCTCAGTGCTTATGCCGCGCTGGTTGCAGTAGAAAATCTGGTCCTCGTTGATCTTGCTGGTGGTAGCCTCGTGCTCCACTACCGACGAGTCGTTGCCCACTTCAATCACGGGGAAGGTGTGGGCCCCGCTGGTGTCGCTTAGCAGCAGGCTGTCGCACTGTGTGTAGTTGCGGCAACCGGTAGCCTTGGGAGCAACCTTTACCATACCGCGGTAACTGTTCTGACTGTGTCCGGCGCTGATGCCCTTGCTCACGATGGTACTGCTCGAGTTGCGGCCCAGGTGAATCATCTTGGTGCCGGTGTCGGCCTGCTGGTAGTTGCGGGTGAGAGCTACGCTGTAGAACTCGCCTACGCTGTTGTCGCCCTTGAGGATACAGCTGGGGTACTTCCACGTGATGGCGCTACCGGTCTCCACCTGTGTCCACGACAACTTGCTGTGGTCGCCGCGGCACAGGCCGCGCTTGGTCACGAGGTTATAGATACCGCCGTTGCCGTCCTTGTCGCCCGGATACCAGTTCTGAACGGTGCTGTATTTCACCTCGGCACGGTCTTCGACGATAATCTCGACGATGGCGGCGTGCAGCTGGTTCTCGTCGCGCATGGGGGCGGTGCAGCCCTCCAGGTATGATACATAGGCATCGTCGTCGGCAACGATGAGTGTGCGCTCAAACTGGCCCGTCTGTGCCGCATTGATGCGGAAGTAGGTCGACAGTTCCATGGGGCAGCGCACTCCCTTGGGAATATAAACGAACGAACCATCGCTGAACACTGCTGTATTGAGCGCAGCATAGAAGTTGTCGGTATAGGGAACTACCTTACCCAGGTACTTCTTGATAAGGTCGGGATAGTCCTTGACAGCCTCGCTTATTGAGCAGAAGATTACACCCAGTTCGGCGAGTTTGTCGCGATAGGTAGTGTGAACGCTAACGCTGTCCATGACGGCGTCAACGGCCATTCCGCTCAGCCTCATCTGCTCCTCCAGGGGGATGCCCAGTTTGTCGAAGGTTTTCTTGAGTTCGGGGTCAATCTCGCCGTCTTTCTCGGGATCCTTCTTGCGCGGAGCAGCATAGTAGCTGATGTCCTGGAAGTCTATCTCGGGCATGTCGATGTGCCCCCAGGTGGGTTGCTTGAGCGTGAGCCAGTGGGCATAGGCCTTGAGACGCATGTCGAGCAGCCACTCGGGCTCGTTCTTCAGTGCCGAGATTTGCCTCACCACATCCTCGTTAAGGCCCTTGGGAATAACGTTGGTCTCGATGTCGGTGACGAAACCATACTTGTATTCCTCGGTGGTTGCCTGACTGATAATCTGGCTTTCGGCTTCTTTTTTATTTTGTTCTGTTTTCATTTTCGGTGTTGATGTTGCCATGAGAGACAATTTCAAACTGCAAAGATACCCAATTTTCTGCACATTTTAGCCATTATTCCACATTTATTTTTCGCGCGCGTTGTGCGTGACTCGTGTTGGGACGGGTAGCCGGTGTTCAAAACCGCTCATAAACAGGTTAAAATTATCTCAACATGATACTATTCTTGCCGTTTAATTGCATTTGGGGTACAAAACAGCAAACAGGGTAGGGTAGAATGTAGTTATGTTGTGCAAATTCTTGCAGTTTTAAGAAAAAAGGTTTAACTTTGCATCAACCTTGAAAATAAAGTGCTTTTAACCGCATTATTACATAACCTATAACTTAAGAACTCAACTATGGGAAAACTTATCATAGAGATTCCACCCATCAGTGGCAAAGACTGTTACTACATGCAGGAGCGCTACAAACCGTGCTTCAACTACCCGTTGCATAAGCACGATGCCTTTGAGCTCAACTTTGTGGAGCATTGTGCCGGCGCACGCCGCATCGTGGGCGACAATATTGAGGTACTGGGCGACTATGACCTTGCGTTTATAGGCTGCAACCTGGAGCACGTGTGGGAGCAGAGCGACTGCAAAACGGGCTCGATACATGAGATTACCATACAGATGCCTAACGATCTCTTTGACGAGCGCTGGCTCAACAGGCGTATCATGCAGCCTGTCAAGGATATGTTTGAGGCAGCACAGGTGGGAATTGCCTTCGGGATGAAGGCTATAATGACCGTTTATGATCGCTTGACGTCTATCGTAAATAGCGAACCCACGTTTCAGACTATGCAGATTATGCAGGGTATCATCTACGACCTTGCTACATCGGGCGACTACCATTGCCTCGCTTCTTCACATTATTCTCACACCGATGTACCCGTTACCAGCCGACGCATACAGGTCATCAAGGATTACATCGACAGCCACTACCAGGAGGAGGTGAGAATGGAGACTCTTTCGGGCCTCGTAAACATGACTCCCAACGCTCTGAGCCGATTCTTCAAGCAACGCACTAACCGCTCCATTTCCAATTATATAAACGATGTGCGCATAGGCCAGGCGACGCTGCTCTTGGTCGATAGTACGATGACCGTTGTAGAGATTAGTTACAAGTGCGGATTCAACTCCATTTCCAACTTTAACCGCACCTTCAAGAGCGTGAAGGGCGTCACTCCCACCGAGTTCAGGGAGAGCTACAAAAAGAACGCATATTTGATGTAAAAATCAATGCTTTAAGAGTAAGGGTATTACACAATTCTATCCAAACCATACACAATTATTTCCTCGCGCAATATAGTTGCTAATTTTGTGTCAATTTTGGATAGAATTGTGTAAGGTGCTGCAGTCTTTTATTCATAACTTTGCCGATGTAAACTGATTAATAGCATTTATACCTAACAAAAACTTAGATATGGCTAACAAACCTTACGGTTTCTTTGATGACTCATCAAGGGAATTTGTAATCACTAATCCGGCAACTCCGTTTCCTTGGATAAACTACCTTGGCAATGAGGAATTTTTCTCGCTGATAAGCAATACAGCGGGCGGTTATTCTTTTTACAAGGATGCAAAGTTTCGCCGTTTGACTCGTTATCGCTATAACGGCGTCCCCATGGACAATGGTGGTAAGTATTTCTACATAAACGACGGCGGCACCGTGTGGAGTCCCGGTTGGAAACCCTGCAAGACTGCTCTCGACAGTTATGAGTGCCGTCATGGCATGGGCTATACCCGCATCACAGGCAGCAAGAACGGCATTGAGGCTTCGGCGCTCTTCTTCGTTCCCCTGCACACATGGGCCGAGGTACAGAAGGTTACATTGCGCAATCTGGGCAATGAGGCTCGCACCGTTAAGCTTTTCTCATTTGTAGAGTGGTGTCTGTGGAACGCACAGACCGACATGGAGAACTTCCAGCGCAACCTCTCTACCGGCGAAATAGAACTCGAGAAGAACGATGCTTTCACAGCCGTTTACCACAAGACCGAGTACCGCGAGCGCCGCAATCACTATGCAGTATATTCTGTTAACGTTCCTGTAGACAGCTTTGACACAAGCAGAGATGCCTTCCTTGGTGCTTACAGAGACGCCAGCAATCCTGTTGCAATTGAAAACGGCAAGTGCTCAAATTCTATTGCAAGTGGATGGTATCCAATTGCATCTCATCAGCTTACAGTTGATTTGGCAGCCGGCGAATCAAAGACCTTCGTTTTTGTACTTGGCTACTGCGAGAATCCACAGGATGAAAAGTGGGAATCAAAAGGAATCATCAATAAAAAACCTGCTGAAGCAATGATGGATCGTTTTGCTACAAACGAAGCAGTAGAAGCTGCTTTTGCTGATCTTAAAAAATCTTGGGATGGACTTCTTTCTCACTACACACTTGAAAGTAATGATGAAAAACTTAACCGTATGGTTAACATTTGGAATCCATACCAATGTATGGTTACTTTCAATATGTCAAGAAGTGCTTCTTATTTTGAATCTGGTATCGGTCGTGGTATGGGATTCAGAGATTCTAACCAAGATTTACTTGGATTCGTTCATCAAATTCCAGAACGTGCTAGAGAAAGAATCATCGATATTGCTTCAACTCAATTTGAAGATGGTAGTTGCTATCACCAATATCAACCACTTACTAAAAAAGGTAACAATGATATCGGTAGTGGATTCAATGATGACCCATTATGGCTCATTCTTGGAACAACTGCATATATTAAAGAATCAGGAGACTTTAGTATCTTAGATGAAATGGTACCTTATGATAATGATGAAAGTAAAGCTCAGACTTTATTCCATCACTTAAAAGTATCATTAGATCATGTTACAAATAACCTTGGACCACACGGGCTTCCACTCATTGGACGTGCAGACTGGAATGACTGCTTAAACTTAAACTGTTTCTCTAACACACCAGGTGAATCATTCCAAACTACTGAAAATCAAGCAGGTGGTGTAGCAGAATCTGTCTTTATTGCTGGTATGTACGCAATGATCGGTAAAGAGTATGTAGCACTTTGTAACCAAATCGGTAAAGAAGATGAAGCTGCTCGTGCACAAGCAGAAGTAGATAAGATGGAACAAAATATCTTAACACATGGTTATGATGGAGAATGGTTCCTTCGTGCTTATGACTTCTATGGTAATAAAATCGGTAGTAACGAAAATGAAGAAGGTAAAATCTTTATTGAATCTCAAGGCTTCTGCGTAATGGGTGGTGTTGGTGTAGAAACTGGCGAAGCTGAAAAAGCATTAGATTCTGTTAAAGATCGCTTAGATACAGAATATGGTATCGAAGCGATCTTTAACAGAATCTAATGCTT
>DCGA01000040.1:0-3414 GCA_002314465.1 bacterium UBA1790
AGTTCCTCGGTAAGATTATCTTCCTTGAGAACTACGACATGACAGTGTCTAAGCGTCTGCTCACAGGTGTTGACATCTGGCTGAATACTCCCACACGTCCTCTCGAGGCATCGGGTACATCAGGCGAGAAGGCCGAGATGAACGGTCTGCTCAACTTCTCGGTACTCGACGGTTGGTGGTATGAAGGCTACCGCAAGGGTGCCGGTTGGGCTCTCACTGCTAAGCGCACTTATACCGACCAAGCTCAGCAGGATAGACTTGACTCTGCAACAATCTACTCTATGCTCGAGAACGAGATTATTCCCCTGTACTTCGCTAAGAACAGCAAGGGTTACTCTCCCGAGTGGATTCAGTACATCAAGAACTCAATCGCTCACATTGCTCCCAACTATACAATGTCACGCATGATGCGCGACTACTTCGAGCGTTTCTATACTCCCGAGGCTAACCGCTCAAGCCAGCTCAAGGCCAACAACTATGCTTTGGCTCGCGAAATCGTTGAGTGGAAGGAGAATGTAGCTGCCCGTTGGAATGATGTTAACCTCGTAGGTGAGGTTGAGATGAACGAGGAACTGATGAATGCCAATGCTTCGAGCGAGGACAACAAGAAGATGGTTGCCACACTGCGCGTTAACACTGCAGGTCTGGGCAAGAGCATCGGTGTTGAGGTAGTTGTTTATAAGGAAGAGGATGGCGAGACTAAGTTCTACAAGACTATACCTTCGACAGTTGTTGCCGAGGATGGTGATATCCTCACTTACAAGACTGAGGTTGAACTGCGCAACTCAGGTGTGTTCCGCTATTCATTCCGCATCTTCCCCTGGAATGACAAGATGGCTCACCGTCAGGACTTCGCTTACATGAAGTGGGTATAATCCGCAACAAGTGATATAAACCAAAAGAAGAGCTTCGGCACATGCCGAGGCTCTTCTTGTTTATTGTGATTGCGATGTATTTGCTACTTCGGGGCAATGATTCCGTTCATCAGGGCATAGAAACTCAAGCCCGAAGCACTCTTGATGCCTAACTTGGCGGTGATGTTCTTGCGGTGGGTGAGTACAGTGTTTATACTTATGTTGAGTTGCTCGGCAATTTCCTTGTTGATGAGGCCCGATGCTACCAGTCGCAGTACATCGGTCTCTCGCGCCGATAGTATTCCGTCGCTGCCGGCGGAGTCATTATCGTGGTGTGCAAAGAAATGCCCCAGGGTGTCAATGATTGTGTCAAGGTCATCACAACTGCACAGCATGGCGCTGGTGTTATCGGCGGTGGTGTGGTCACTCACCACGATGGTCTTGCTCTGACGGGGAATGAAGAACTTGATGCTTGAGGCATAGGTGAGCAGGTCGGTAAAGATATAATCCACGTTCTCGCCCATGGATTCAATAGCCTCGACACCGTGTGCGATGGTAACGGCAACATTAAAGGAGTCCTCAAGCACATGCTTAAGGCCTAACCCCTTGAGGGTGTCGTGCATCAATACTATAACATTGGTTTTATTCATTGCCGGCAGACTTTAGTGCATCCGAGAATGGGAGCAACAGTCGGTTGCGTATGCGGTTGTTCTGGCTGATGTCCTTATGCAGACTCGCGAGGGCTATAATCACGGCACTACACAGGTTGGCGTCGTATTCGCCCTTGAGGTGCATAACAAACATGCTGATGAGGTCATCAATCTTGTCCTGAATGGTGTCGCTTTCTTCGTTGTTGCTGTTTACTTGAACGTTTGATGCAACTCCGGCATTTGCCATTGCCATAACCTTGGGGAACAATCGCTTGCGGTCATCGTTGATGCGGTCAAGCAGTTCTTGCTTGAGTTCCTGGAAAAAGCGGAACATGATGTTCAGGTTGCTGTTGGGTTGTTGGCCGTGGCGTGTCAGCAGCATGAAATGGCGCTCCACATTGGGCAACTGCACCGTTTCGTAGTAAGCATTGGTTTTGTCGAGGTAGTCGACAATCTGCGCGGCATGGAACGATGCCATGACTTTCTCGGGGAAATACTCCTCGTTGATATAGGTATTTAGGATTGTAGTGAAGAAATCCTGGTCGAGTTTCTTGTCGCAGCATGCCGATGCTACCGTAGCATCGGTCACACCCAGGGTGACTCCCAGGCGGTTGAGCACGGTGATAGTCGACGGGTTGCCCGTGATGATGTCACACAACTTTGTGTCAGCGGTTATTAATGCCATAAAACTGATGAGTTGATGTTATTACTGCGTTTAACGATATGTCATGGGGCTCGCAAGGAACGTTGTCCACGACTTGGCACTCCATTACCACACCAATGGTAAAGGCCTCGGTAGTTGACAGCAAGCGGTCGTAGAATCCTTTTCCTCTGCCCAAACGGTGACCTTGCGGGTCGAGAGCAACCGCCGGGACAATGATGAGGTCAATGACTTGCGGGTCAATGGGTTCGCCCTGGGGCTCGGCAATGTGGAAACGGTTGTCGCTTGTGAGCTGTCCCTCAAGCGGGACGATGTCGAGAGTGTCGCCGTTGACGCGAGGCAGGAAAATATTCTTGCACTTGCTCCATCGCTCTATGATGCTGTGGGTGGGGAGTTCATCGGGCAGGGAGTGGTAAAGCAGGATGTTGCTGCTCGAGGCAAACTGCGGTGTCTGCTCGATTGTCGAAAACACAGCCTGAGCCTCGGCAAGCATCTCGCTGGCCGTCACCTGTGCCTTGCGCTGTCGCATGGCCCTGCGTAACTCTCGCTTATCCATGTCACTTGGTGATGGGGAATACCGCCTTGTGCTTGTTGAAGGCCTTTATTGCTGCCTCCACAGTCTTGTCATTGCGGTTGACGATGGGGTAGAACGACTCGTTGCCGAACATGTCGCGTGCCACAAGGGCATTGATGTAGTTCACAATAATGTCGCGCGACTGATTGATGTAATACCAGCGTGCAGGTACACCGTTCTCGGCTGCATATTGCACAAAGTCGTTGAGCATTGCATCGCTTGAGGGACCCATGCGAAGGAACTGCTTGTAGTCGGTCATCTTGCTCAGTGACTTGCGGTTTACGTCTACATACTTGAAAGCAAACTTTTGGATGAGACCGGCGTTGGCAACGTCGATGTAGTAACTGCTCATTCCCGCTGTGTCACGAGGCACAAAGATGTCGGGAACTATACCGCCGCCGCCATATACGGTGCGGCCGTGACTGGTAGTGAATATCTGCGATTTGTCAATCTTAATGCTGTCACGGCTATAGAGCTCACCGCTCTTGTAGCGGTCTACAAGTTCGCGGCTGTAATCGCCTTTCTTATAGTCCTTCTGGATGCAACGGCCCGAAGGCGTGTAGTAACGAGCAATGGTGAGGCGGATAGCGCTTTGGTCGGGCAGTGTGAACTGATTCTGAACAAGTCCCTTGCCGAACGAACGGCAGCCAACTATAAGACCACGGTCATTGTCCT
>DCGA01000040.1:3422-12535 GCA_002314465.1 bacterium UBA1790
TGTCCTGGATGGCACCTGCAAAGATTTCGCTTGCACTTGCCGAGAACTCGTCCATGAGCACGATAACCTCGGCATTTTGGAACTGTCCGTTGCCGTCACTCCAGAACTGTGAGTCGTTGCGACGGTCGCGTCCCTTGGTGTAGACGATGAGTTGGTCTTTCTCGAGGAACTCGTTGGCCATCATGATTGCCATCTCCATGTAACCGCCGCCGTTGCCACGCAGGTCTATCATGTAACGCTTAGCGCCCTCTTCCTTAAGTTTGCTAAGTCCGGTGATGAACTCGTCGTAGGTGGTACGGCCAAACTGGTTGACCTTTATATAGCCTGTGCCCTTGTCGATGATGTAAGCAGCATCGACCGACTTCATGGGTATGTCGCCGCGTGTGACGGTGAAATAGAGCAGTTTGGGCGAATTGTCGCGCTTGATGCCGAGTTTTACCTTGGTGTCCTTGTCTCCGCGCAGTTTCTTCATCACTTCGTTGCTCGTAACCTCTGAGCCCACAAACACGCTGTCGTCGACCGATACAATGCGGTCGCCGGCCATGATGCCCACTTTCTCCGATGGGCCGCCGGGTATGACTTCAATCACATTGATAGTGTCTTCCATCATCATGAACGATACGCCTATGCCGCAGAAACTGCCGCTCAACTCCTCGTTGGCAGCCTTGAGGTCCGACGGTGAGAAATAGGCGGTGTGCGGGTCAAGTTCGCCAAGAATCTTAGGGATTGACGACTCAATCAGGTCGTCGATGTTTACAGTGTCGACATAGTCGGTGGCAACAAGGTTGAGGATAGAGTTGAGCTTGCGGTCGTTGTCGACTGCATACTGTCGGCTCGAGAACCTGTTACCAATGAATATACCAATGACCACCGAGACCGCCATAGCTAATGGCAGCCACAAGAAAGCAGGGTTGGTTGATGGTCTGTTACTCATGTGTTGTGTGTTGATATATAGTCTGTTTTTAGATGTTTAAATATTCTTCTCAACGAACTCGCCGTCGATATACTCGAGCTGGATGCACTCAATGCCCGCGCGCTTGAGCAGGTCTACGCCGTCGGTGATGCGGTAGTACTCGCCAAATATCACACGCTTGATGCCGCTCTGAATGATGAGCTTCGAACACTCGATGCACGGTGATGTGGTGACGTAAAGGGTAGCGCCGTTGCTGCTGTTATTGCTTTGTGCCACCTTGGTAATGGCATTAGCCTCGGCATGGAGTACATAGGCCTTGGTGTGGTCGTTGTCGTCCTCGCACACGTTTTCAAAGCCCACAGGTGTTCCGTTGTATCCGTCGCTAATTATCATCTTGTTCTTGACGATGAGTGCGCCCACCTTGCGGCGCTGGCAATATGAGTTTTCGGCCCATATCTGCGCCATGCGCAGGTATCGCGAGTCGAGTAATGTCTGCTTGTTGGCTTTTACGTCCATTCGGCGTACACTTTAAACGTTGATAATCAATTTAATAAACCAAGTAACGGCCGCAGTGGCATACTGCGGCTCAAAATACACTACAAATTTATGAAAAAAAACTGAAATAAAAACGAAAGGACAACATAAAAATGTTGCCCTTTTCGCATTATTTTTTACATACGGTTTTTATGCTTTTTTTATGCCGTCGCGCTCGAGCAAAGCATCGATGCGGGGCTCGCGTCCGCGGAATCTCTTGTAGAGTTCCATGGGGGGCTCAGTGCCGCCGCGAGAGAGGATGTTGTCGACAAATGAGCGTGCAGTTTCCTTGTTGAAGATACCGTCTTCCTTGAACTTGGCAAAGGCATCGGCATCAAGTACTTCGGCCCATTTGTATCCGTAATAGCCTGCTGCATATCCGCCGGCAAAGATGTGTGAGAACGAGGGCGACATGCTGCAGCCTGCTATGGGTTCGAAGTAGCTGGTGTGGCTCATAGACTCGTTCTCAAACTCCTCAACGCCGCCTGTGAACGGATCCTCGAGTGTGTACCACTTCATGTCGAGATAACCATAGCTTAACTGGCGCATGCATGCGTAGCCAGCGCCATATTGAGCTGCAGCAAGTACCTTGTCGATGAGTTCCTGGGGTATCTTCTCACCGGTTTCGTAGTGGCAAGCGAAACTGTCGAGGAATTCGCGCTCATTGAGGAAGTTCTCGTTGAACTGCGACGGTAATTCCACGAAATCGCGGTAAACGCTTGTGCCCGATGTCGACGAGTATTTGCAACGCGACAACAGGCTGTGCAGACCGTGACCGAACTCGTGCATGAATGTGCGCACTTCGCCCAGCGTGAGCAGCGAGGGCTTTGTCTCGGTGGGGCGGGTAAAGTTCATTGTGAGTGTCACGATGGGACGCACGTCATTTCCTTGCTGGTCAATGTACTGGTCGCGGAAGTTTGTCATCCATGCGCCGCCGTGCTTAGTGCTGCGGGGGAAGAAATCGGTGTAAAGGAATCCCACGTTGTTGCCTTGTTCGTCATTGACGTTGAAAACCTTAACGTCGGGGTCAAACACGGGAGCCTCGTTGTTCTCAACAAACTGTAGACCGTAGAGCTTTGTCGCGAGTCCGAACACGCCCTTGATAACGTTTTCGAGTTTGAAATAGGGACGCAACTCCTCCTCGTTGTAGTTGAAGAGCGATTCGCGCTCTTTGTAACTGTAATAGGAGAGGTCCCACGGCATGAATTCCACCTCATGGCCTTCGTATTTTGAGGCAAATGCCAGAGTCTGTTCCATCTCGGCATCCTGTGCAGGGCCGTAGGCTTCCTTGAGTTGGTCGAGCATTGCAAGCACATTGGCGGGAGAACCTGCCATGGATTTCTCCAGAACGTAGTCGGCAAATTTCTTGTACCCCATGAGTTTGACAATCTCCAGACGTGTGTTTACGATCTCCTTTATAATCTCCTTGTTATTGAGTTCGCCGCTGTTGCAACGGCTCATCATTGCGTAAGAGAGTTTTTGACGCAGGTCGCGACGAGTCGAGTGCTTCATGAATGCGCTTGCGCTGGGTGCGTGCAGCGTAAAGAGGTATTTCTCCTTGCCACCCTTTTCCTTGGCAGCCAGCATGGCAGCTTCCAGTGCGCTCTCGGGCAGTCCGTCGATATCTTCGTCGGTAAGCCACATTTCAAAGGCATTGGTCGCCTTGAGCAGGTTCTGTTCAAACTTGAGCGACAGTTCTGTGAGTTTCTTCATCAGTTCGCGGTATTTGTCGCGGGCTTCACCTTCTAATAATGCGCCGGCACGTGCAAATGTGTCGTAGGTGCCATTAAGGAGTTTCTGGTCTTCCTTGTCGAGGGTGTTGATGTCGGTGTTCTCCTTTACATACTTGATGCGCTTCCACAGTGTCTCGTTGAGTGTGAGGTTGTTGCTGTGTTCCGACAGCATGGGAGAAATGCGGTTGGCAAGTTCCATCATCTCATCGGTAGAGCATGCGCCAATCATGGGAAAGAACACGCCGAGTACGCACGAAAGCATCATCCCCGAGTTTTCCATTGCAAGGATGGTGTTCTCGAAGGTGGGCTCTTCGTCGTTGTTGCATATTGCCGCAATCTCCTCATCGTGCTGTTTGATGCCCTCAATGACGGCGGGTTCATACATGTCGACAGTGATGCGGTCAAACGGTATCAGACCATTTGCTGTGTCAAATTCTTTAAAAAAGATATTCTCCATAAAAACAAATAAATAGGTTATATGATTTAAATCTTTGGTTTAAGTTTGTAAAGCATCGGCTATGAGTGCCATATCCTCGCTTGTGACGCCTCGGGATTTCAAATGTACGGAATCATTGAAGAAAATTCCACGGAAAGATTCAAAATTTTCTTCAAGACTGAGCGAATGGCGGTAACTCTCTATGGCCTCGGGAATGCGACCGCCGCACAGGAGTACATGGCCGCGGTTCATATAGTCTTGGGCAGTGGCCTTATCCTCTGCGATGATCTTATCGTAGTAGGTGAGTGCTCGCTCGTCATTGCCGGTAAGGAATGAGCACCAGGCGATGGGACGCCATGCGCGGTGCTTGGCACCGTTAAGGAAATCGGCCTTGTAGTAGTATTGCAATGCTTCTTCCACATTGCCGCCTTCGAGAAGGCAATGACCTATGTTGAGCGTCGTTGCGACCGACTGGGGCTGCAACTCGTCGACCATTTTGTAGTATTCGAGTGCCTTGTCGTGGCGCTTCATTGTGCGGTAGCAAGCCGCAATGTGCTTCAGTGTCCACGCATCGTCGCCGTTGGCAAGAAGGTAACGCTTGTAATAGCGCAATGCTTCTCGGGTGTTGCCCAAGTTCTGGTAAGAGAAACCAATTTTCTGGAACACAATGGGTTCGACTGTTTCGCTGCACGACAGCAAGTGGTTGTAATACTTGATGGCATCGTCGTGAAATTCGTTCTTGAAGTAGAACTCTGCAATAATCGACAGGGTGGAAAGTTTTCCTGTGTGGTCTTCAAACAGGGGCATAGACGTGAAATCCATGTCGCGGTCAAAAATTGCTACGAATTCACGGCGGCGCGAGAACAACTTGAAGAACCTGTACAGGTCTTGCAAATGGCTGTTGGCAATGGCTTCGCGCACCTTGTTGTCGTCGGGCAACTCGGTGGATTTAAGCTCCTTGAGTTCGCTGTGCTGTGCCTGCACCTGGTTGAACATGATTTGGCGCTGGCTTTCGGGGATTGAAGCCATCGATAGGCAGAACGAGTACTTGTCGCTGTTGCACAATGGTGCGTGCCCTATAATCTGGTCGACCGATGCTGCACTGTCGCTGAAGGTGTCGAGCACAAGCGAGTGTCCGGCATGATAAGGCAGGAACCAGTTGGATAGCGTGTGGAAGAACGGGAATGACTTGAGGTGGGAGAATGTGCTGATAAACACGTCGTTGCCTGCAAGCTGCATCTCGTTGAACTCTTCCATTTTCTTGGCAATGCCGCTGTTCTCGAGCATATCCTGCCACTCGGGATTAGCCTCAAGGTCTGATATGTCGAGAGGTGCATTCTTGTCCTTGATTTTGCGTACGAGGTCGGGCGACATATTCATGATGTCGGGCATGAGGTCCTCGCGCACCTTACGGGTAATGTTGTCGGTGTTGCGTGTGCGTGCCAGCAGGAATTGCAGCGTTGCCATGTCCTGTGCAAAGGCTGGGTTGATCGCCATCGCCTCAAGGCTTGACTTGACCGATGCCGAGCGTGTAGCACGGTTGCTGTAGATGTAAAGCGACAATATGGCATAGATGAGAGTGCGCACCTGTACCTGTATGCTCTTGCTTGTGGCGTAGGTTTGTGCCAGCAGTGCGAGCTTTGTGTCGTCGTAGAGCGTCATCATGCCCAGAAACAGCGCCGAGGTGATGAGGCACTGCATGTGCACCGGAGTTGCCTCGTCGCTAAGTATTTCCTTTGCGAGCGCTGCGTCATCGGCTGTGAGGGGGAATGAACTCCACAGTTTGTTGAACACTGTAGTCTCAAGGTTCTCACATTCCTTGAGCACTTGGGTTAACGCTTGCTTGTTCTGCTGCTCGGCGGGTACCGATTCGAGCAACTGGTGTTTGTGTGTGGCTGCCTTCCACTGGTCGACGATGCTGCTGAGCGAGGTATTGCCCAGTTCGCGGCGTCGTGCATAGAATACTTCGCTTGACGTGCCGGTCTTGGCGGCGATGAAACAGCGGTCGGTAATCATGTACAGCGAACTGATGATGCGTTGCAGCACCTGGTCGCGCTGCGGGTCGAGGATACCTTGTGACAGGTATTGCAGCATGAAACTGTAAGATATCTTGAGTTGTTCCACCTCGTCGCGCAAACCGCCTATGCCGGTTTCCTCAATAAAGTGTAACACAGCGTCAAACGCATCGTTGATGCGCTTGTGCTCAAGCAAGTTGTATATGTCTCGTCGGTTAATGTCTATTGCTCTGTTGTCCATATATATTTAATATAATGTGTAATGAGCAAAAAACGTGCCCGTGTGCCACATTTGTCAGTAACGTGTCATATTGCTCCACAGAAAAGCAAAAAAATAGCGGAGCCTTGTGAAAAGGCCCCGCCATAGTATGTGTGGTGCTATGGATTATTTCTCCTTAGCAACAGCGTCGATGATACCCAGGGTGAAGTCCCAAGACTTCTGAACTGCGGGAATGTGGCAGCACTCGCTGGGAGAGTGTACGTTTCTCAGGGTGGGACCGTAAGAAATCATGTCGAGGTGGGGGAGAACCTTGAGGAACAGACCGCACTCAAGACCTGCGTGGATAGCCTCAACCTTGGGCTCAACACCGTAGAGACCCTTCCAAATGCTGATGGCAGTCTGGAGAATCTTGCTGTTCTTGTTGGGAGCCCAGCCCTGGTAGCCGTCGCTGTGGCGAACCTTGCCGCCGCCCAACTTGAATACAGTCTCAACGCGGTGGCAAGCGTCATACTTGCGGCTCTCAACTGCACTGCGCTGTGAAGTTACTACCTCGATAACGCCTTCTTCCTTCATCTTGATGCTTGAGAGGTTGGTTGATGTCTCAACGAGACCTTCGAGCTCGAGGCTGCAAGAGAGAACACCGTGAGGAGCAGCATATACAGTGTTGATAATGCGCTCTGCATCTTCGCGTGCGATAACCTTAGCGGGAGCGTCTACGCTTGCGATAACACCTGTAAGGTTGGGCTCGCTGTTCTTGAACTCTTCCTTAACGGTTGCAACGAATGTGTTGAATGCAACAGAGAGTTTCTCCTTGTCGTAGTCCTTAACACCAATGATAGCCTCGGCGTCGCGTGCGATAGCGTTGCGCAGGTTACCAGCGTCAACGTGTGCCAACTCATAGTCGGCTACGCTGCGCAGATCCCACAGCAGGCGAGCGATGAGACGAGTAGCACAAGCGCGCTCAGTGTTGATGTCGGTACCGCTGTGGCCACCGTTCATGCCTGTGAGCTTAACCTCGAAGTAAACGAGATCCTTGGGAGCGTCGAGGGGCTTGTAGTCAAATGTAGCCAGAGTATCGATACCGCCGGCGCAGCTCATGGTGATGATGCCGTCGTCCTCGCTGTCGAGGTTGCACAGATAGTCGCCGCGGAGCATGCCTTCACCTACATTGCTTGCGCCAGTGAGGCCAGTCTCCTCGTCCATTGTAAAGAAACCTTCGATGGGACCAGCAACGATATCCTTGTCGGTAAGAACTGCAAGGGCGATTGCCATACCCATACCATCATCAGCACCCAGGGTAGTACCGTTAGCGCGAATCCACTCGCCCTCTACGATAGTCTCGATGGGGTCGTTGTCAAAGTCGTGGTTAGAATCTTTGTTTTTCTCGCATACCATGTCCATGTGAGCTTGCAGGATGAGACCCTTAGCGTTCTCAAGACCGGGAGCAGCGGGACGGAACATAGCCACGTTACCGATTTCATCAACCTTGTATTCGAGGTTGTTTTCCTTTGCAAAGTTGATTAACCACTCGCGAATTTTACCCTCCT
This sequence comes from bacterium UBA1790, assembly GCA_002314465.1. GTDB lineage: Bacteria > Bacteroidota > Bacteroidia > Bacteroidales > Muribaculaceae > Sodaliphilus. Next base: position 10,821 of record DCGA01000040.1, read on the forward strand.
TCTTTGAAGGACGGGGCACCTTAGTAATCTGGTCGAAGATGTTCCAGACACATGCCGGTTGAAGGTCTTTGATTGTCATAATTTTCGTGTATTTTTATCGTTAAAAATGTTAGTTATCGTTTATGTCAATAAAATTTTGTTAAAACAACCGCTTAACAAGTGCTAAGTTACAAAAAAGTTTTGAATAATGGACTAAAAAGTCGCAAACAATCTTTATATTTGCATTAAATTTAACGCATCGATGGAAACTTTATTGTTTACAGTGGCATTATTGGCGCTCGCAGTGGTGCTGCTCGGGGTTAAGATTTTCTTCGTTAAAGGAGGCAAATTTCCTAACACCCACATCCACGCAAATCCCGAAATGAAGAAGCGTGGCATCACATGCGCGAGAGACGAAAAATTTTACGAATAAAAAATTATAACACATAAAAAATAGAAATGAACTTTACTAAGCTTACCTTTAAGTTGGCGGTTGTAGCTCTCCTCGTTATGGGTGCTACTTCTTGCAACGAGAAAACTGAAAAGAAAACTGTGGCAAATGCTCCCGCCGGAATGGAAAATCTCACAATCCGTTACATCGACGAGGATTCTATCATGGCCAATTACAACCTCGCTAAGGACATCAACGAAGCAATGCTTCGCCGTCAGAACCAGTATGATGCAGCCCAGCAGCAGCGCGGCAACGAAATCAACAAGTTCGGCAACGCTATGCAGCAGAAGTACAAAAACAACGGTTACCTCACCGAGGACAGTTTCAACGCCGACCAAGCTAAGCTCCAGAAGATGCAGAACGATGCACAGAACTATCTGGGCAGCCTGCAGCAGAGCATCCAGAATGAACTTGGCCAGAGCCAGATTCAGCTCATGGACTCTATCAACAACTTCATGAAGGACTACGCTAAGCAGAAAGGTTATGACATGGTACTGCGCAAGAGCGCTACCCTGTACATCGACCCCAAGTTTGACGTTACCGACGAGGTTATCGAGGGCTTGAACAAGCGCTACGTTAAGGTAGAGAAGAAATAATATCGAATTTATAACTGACAGTCGCGTGCGGTGCCTGACCCATGACGGGGCAGAACTACACGCGATTGTTTGTGATATATATAATAATGTAATCTATGGGACTTATTGACGACAGCAAACGTGTCAACGACTTTGTGGAAGAGCAGGCAGTGCTCGTGGGACTCATCACACCCCAGCAACCCGAGAACAAGGCTAAGGAATACCTTGATGAGCTCGAGTTTCTTGCCACTACTGCCGGTGCGACTACTGTAAAGAAGTTTACACAGCGTTGCGACTCGCCCAACAGTACCTCGTTCGTGGGTAAGGGCAAACTTGAGGAAATCGCCAACTATGTTGAGGAGAACGAGATAGACCTCGTTATCTTTGACGATGACCTTACACCCAAGCAGACTTACAACATCGAGAAGGTGGTGAAATCGAAGGTGCTCGACCGAACCAGCCTCATCCTCGACATCTTTGCCAAGCGTGCGCAGACCGCCAACGCCAAGATGCAGGTAGAGCTGGCACAGTACCAGTACCTGCTGCCTCGACTGGCAGGTATGTGGACCCACCTTGAGCGTCAGCGTGGTGGTATCGGTATGCGTGGCCCCGGTGAGGAACAGATTGAGACCGACCGCCGTATCATCAAGACCAAGATATCACTGCTCAAGCAGAAACTCGTGGCATGGGACAAGCAGAAGACCATACAG
>DCGA01000086.1:0-10667 GCA_002314465.1 bacterium UBA1790
CACCGAGCTCAACACAACCATCTACAACTACACCCGCGATTGCCTGCAGGCTATGGTCGATGCAGGTGCTACCCCCGACTATATCCAGACCGGCAACGAGATTAGTTACGGTATGCTGTGGGGTGCACAGGGTGCGACTACGCTCAAGAAATGCTACTACAACAACGATGCCAACTGGAGCCGCTTTACCACCCTGCTCAAGAATGCAGGCAAGGCATGCCGCGAGGTTTGCCCCAAAGCAAAGATTATCATCCACACCGAGCGCGTGGCCAATACCACAGCCCTCGAGAGCATCTACAACCGCATTAACTCCGCTGGTGTTGACTATGACGTTATAGGTTTGAGCTACTACCCCTATTATCACAATTTCCTTTCACAGTTGCAGGCTGCACTCAACCGACTGGTGTCACGCTACACGACAAAGGAGATTATGATTGTGGAGACTGGTTATTACCATGCTTACCAGCCCAGCGATATCACATATGACTACAGTGAGACCTACCCCATCAGCGATACAGGCCAGCTGGCATTCACCAATGCACTCATCGAGACGCTGAAGAGTTACAAGCAGGTAACAGGACTGGTGTGGTGGTTCCCCGAGGCCAACGAGAAAGGACTTGACTGGAACACCAAGCGCGTGACCGACTCGTGGTACAACGCGGGCCTGTGGGACAACAACACCGGCCGCGCCATGAAGAGCGTTGCCGCCCTGGGCACTTATGCCGGCTGCAATAAAGTTAATGGCGACGTGAACGGCGACGGCGAGGTTGATATTACCGACGTTAACACAATCATCAACCACATCCTCAAGGCCGAAGGCTATGACAGCGACCTTGACGCCAACGGCGATGGTGATATCGATGTATCGGATGTAAACTACATCATCAACATCGTGCTTAACGGCTAAAAAAAAACAACGACACATATATACACTTATATAGAAAATGTTGACTTTACTACGCTAAGACAGTTTTTTAAGATTTGTTTTGTGAGGTTCATGCCACCAACGGGGCATGAGTCAAAGAAAAGGGAAACGGCGCGATGCCGATTCCCTTTTTTAGCTTCTCCCCCATCCCATCCCCACAATAGACGGGAGTACTGCAGGCAATTGCAACCCCACCAGCCGTAGACGCACATAATAGCGTGGCAGTGCACACCATGGCAATGCATGCACATAACAAAGGCGGGCGGCCTCGTGATGTAAGGTCGCCCGCCTGTTTATGGGGGAGATAATGGTTGCGCGCGAGGCGCAACCATTAGTGTGTGCAATGATTAGTTGCGGAACTTGTAAGCGCCCATAGTGCCATCGGTGTACTTGCGTACTACGATGTATACCTGGCCGTCCTTAGAAGCGGGCTTCTCAACCTTAACACCAGCAGTTGTGTAGTATGCCTCGTCGGCAACTACCTTGCCTACTGTGTTAGCGTCGATACCTGTAGTGATATCCTTGACGTTGAGAGTGAGATGCCACTCAGCGTTAACATTATAGTCTTCTGTTTCATCAACAGAAGTAAGAACTACCTGAACGCCTTCGGTCTCCTCTGTTACATTTACATTGTTGCCATTGATAACAACGATATCGCTTGAAGAGTTCCAGTTAGCGTTACCAACGTTGAATTCAGCCTTAGTTACATTGTTGTAAGTGTCACCTTCGGCGAGAACAACAGCAGCAGCGTGAGCAGCAACTGTAGCATTCTCGGCAGCAACTGCGGGAACAGAGAATGAATACTCGTCGGCCTTAACCCAAGTCTGGCTTGCAGCACCTGCAGCTTCGCCAGCCGATGAGTTCATGTCGACAGAAACGAGTTCGGCAACCGAAACGCCAGTACCGATGTTGTTAACATCACCGATACCTGCGGCAGCACCCTTGAACGATACATCGTTGAGGTAGTAGCAGTTAGTTGCTGAGTTGTTGTCACCCCAGTACTTAGCCTCGTTACCGGCCTCAGTACCTACGAGAGCACCAGCACAGCCAGTCTTACCAGAAACAGCACCTGCGTTAACGCAGTTAACGAGCTGAGTGCGGGCTGCAGTAGCGTAGTAGCTGGGAGAACCAACGATACCACCTACGCGAACCTGACCCTTAACGTTACCGAAGTTCACACAGTCGGTAATTGTAGTGTAAGCGCTACCTGCGATACCACCGACACCATAGTTGTTGGTAGTAACAGTCTCGGCAACATTGCTTGTGATGTTACCAACGTTTACGTTACCCTTGATTACCGAAGCATTGTTAGCGTTGTTACCAACGATACCACCAGCGAGGTAAGTACCTACAGTAACATCACCTGTGTTCACACAGTTGGTGAGAACACTGTTAGCACCAGCTAATGTGTAGCAGATACCTGCAGCACCCCACATACCCTGCTCGATGTTAGCCGAGTTAACACAGCTGTCGATAGTAACATAGTTGCTAACATAAGCAATGATACCGGCGATCTGCTGAGCCTGTGAAGTAATGTTACCTGCGTTAACACAGTTCTTGACTACTACAGGATAAGTAGCACTTGCACTACCCTTGTAATAACCAGTGATACCAGCAGTGTAAACATTCTTGCTGTTGGTGATGAAACCTTCGTTATAACAATTGTCGAAAGTAGAACCTGCTGAATAGAATGCAGCGATACCAGCCATTGAACTACTGCTTACTGCTGAAGTTGAAGTAGCTGTGATGTCACCTACATTGACACAGTCGGTATAGTTACATACGTTGTTACCAGCAGTAGCACCCTGCATAGCAGTGATACCACCGAGCGTAGCATTACCGGTGATATTTCCGGTATTAACACACTGGTCGAATGTGTAAGGACCTACATTGGCCTTACCAGCACAGTTAGCAACGATACCGGCACTTGTACCACCAGAGATTTCACCGTCGTTAATACACATTTTATAAGTAGAAGGCAGAGCGTAAGAAGCAATACCAGCTGCATAAGCAGTTGCAACCGAAGAACTGATCTTACCGGTGTTAATACATTGATTAAACTCAACACCTTCGTAAACATAAGCAGCGATACCGGCAACGTTGGCAGCAGCCGATGTTACCTCACCAGCGTTAGTACAGTATGTTAACTTAGAGCCCTGGTAAGCATAAGCAGTGATACCAGCAGTGTAAGTTGCGATACCGGTTACCTTACCCTTATTATTAACCTGGTAGAGTGTACCATACAGCTTACCTACAACACCACCTACATAACCGAGCTTAGTAGTACCCTTGGCACCACCAAGGCCGCCAGTGATGTTACCTGCTGCAGTGATATTTGAAACAGTACCCTCGGCACCTACAGTTCCGAAGAGAGCACCCATACCTGCAACGGCAGTAGTGTAGTTGTAGCCACTGATAGTAGTGTTGTTACCGTCCATGTTACCGTTGAATACGGTTACACCGTCAGAGCCAAGAGGAATGATACCAGCAGCCTCGTTAGAGAAGTCGATATCGTTCATCACCTTAACATACTCGCCAGTGAGGTCGTTGGCTGTCTTAGACATGAAGTTAGCCAGAGCGTTCCATTCCTGAGCGTTAGTAATCTGCCAGGGATCCTCAGCAGTACCGCTACCCTGGAGAGGATTAACGGGAAGAGCCGAGAGAGTGATAATCTTAACGAAACCGTTGTTTACAACCTGGAGAGTATCGTTGATAACCTCTTCAGTTGTAGGAATACCCTTGATAGTATTGCCCTCGAGAGTGAACTTAGTGCCCTGTGCAAGGGTTGCAGTACCTGCAGCGACTGTTGCATCGGCAGTTAAGTTCTTGTGGGTTACACCTGTGGGAATAACAACCTGTGTAGCGGCTGCAGCCTGTACCTTAGGCTCATCGGCAAACGCCTTGAGCACGGGATACTTGCCAGCCTCGAACTTCCAAACCTCGGTGTCGAAGCCTTCGAGTGCAGTGCCCGATGTGAGAACGCTTGTCTCAACACCGTTCATACCCTCGTGAGCAGCATTAGCATCGGCGGGAACATCAAGAATCTGAGCATCCCAGTATACGCCGTAGATTTCCTCAGAAGTACTCTGAGTCTCACCACCAGCGATAGCACCGATTGTAGCAGCATCGGCTGTGAGAGCTGTACCATAGTTGATACAGTTGATCATGTCGTTTTTGTAGTAGCTTGCAGTAGATGTTGCAGAAACAGCACTCCAGTAACCTGTGATACCACCGGCACGCTTAATCTGAGCCGAAACTGTACCTGCGTTAACGCAGTTTACAAACTTACCGCCCGATGAAGAAGTACCTACGATACCACCAGCCGACTGAAGCTGATTAGCATAGTTGGTTGCGAGCTGACGGATTTCAACGCGGCCTACGTTCATACAGTTCTCAATGATACTGTAAGTAGCACCGGCGATACCACCAACCTGTCCGTAACCACCGACAACATTACCCTCGTTGTAGCAGTTGCGAATCTTACCTTCCTTGAGGTTCTGACCTACAACACCGCCAATCCAGCAAGAGTTACCCATAACGTCGGCATAGTTGCGGCAATTCTCAACAACACCAGCGCTGTAACCAACGAGAGCACCCGAAGATGCGTAGAAGTGGAGGTCGCAATCGGCAGCGATGTTTACGTTCTTAACAACGCCATTTGCATCGAGACGACCAACGAGGCCCTTGTAAGCCGAGCTACCGCTTGTATTGATAGTGCCCCAGTTGCCTTCACCAGCCTGTTCGGGAGTAGTAGTCCACTGAACAGCGTTGAACTTCATGCGGTGGATGGTGTGGCCATCACCGTCGAATGAACCAGCGAAGTAGTTGTGAGCGTCGGCAGCATCGGTACAGATACCGAGGAATGCCTCGTCGAGCTCAAGGTCAATGTCGTTGGCCATCTTGAAGTAAGTCTCGGGGAAGAGCTGCTTAGTCACTGTAGTGAGCTGAGACAGCAGAATCATGTCGGCCTTGGTCTTGATGAGGAAGGGCTCTTCCTCGGTACCAGCACCATCGAAGGGGATGGGAGCGACCTTAGCGATACGGTAATAATAACCAGCAACAGGCGAGAAGTAGTAGATGGTGTCGTTACCAAACTTGCTCTCGGTGTTAATGTTAATCTTGTTACCGTTGATTGTTGCATAGTTACCTGCGTTAGTAAGTTCACCGCCTACTACGAACTTAACGACAACCGAACCATCCATGTTGAGGTCGGCATCCTTAGTGAACTTGTCGAATGAAGCACCCTGAGGCAGAACTACGGCAACCGAAGCGAGCTTAGCAGCGTCGGTAGCAGCCGAAGCCTTGAGGGCGGGATATTGACCAGCAGTGAACTGCCATACATCGGCGTCGAAACCGGCGGGACCGGCAGCGGCAACGAGGTCGGCAGTGTTAACGCCATACTGTGACTTGGTGAGGCTAACAACCTGCTTGTCGAAGTAAGCGTTAGTGACAACGGGGTTAGAACCATCAATGATAGTACCAATAATCTCGTTGTGCTGAGCGTTGGTCTGCGATTGATACTGATAAGTCTCGGCCATTACCGAAGCAGCAGTATAAACGTTCTTGATGTTACACTCGAGAACATCGCCACCGCTTACCATGCTGTAAGCCTGAACGCGACCGAATGCACCACCGGTTGAACGGCTTGAATAACCGTCAACGCGACCGTTGAAGTAGCAGTTTTCAACATCTGAACGGAGGAAACCTACTACACCACCGGCAACTGAGCCAGAGCCGTAAGTGCGGATAGTACCTACTGCGAAGCTGTTCTTAACAGTTGAAGCCGAAGCCCAACCAACAACACCACCCACTGTCTGATACTCAGAATACTTAGAGTAAGCGTCGATAGCGCCCGAGTAGTAGCAGTTGTCCATTGTAGTGTTGTAGAGGTTACCTACTACACCACCGGTGGGAAGACCGGGAGCGGCACTGCTTGCACTTGCACAAAGAATGTTTACATTAGTAGCCGAGCTGTTAGTGATGGGAGCGTGAACCTCACCAGCTACACCACCGGTGTAACCATAAGAAGAAGTAATCTCGCAATCGCTAACCTTAGCGTTGGTAATACCGTAAGCGATACCAGCAACGGCACCTACAGCATAGCTTGTACCATTAATCTCGGCATTGGCAACCTCGACGTTCTCGATAGAACCGAGTGACCAAGCGGCGATAACTGCCGAGAATGAAGACTGGTTCTTGATAATAGCGCCGTTGAACTTGATGTTCTTGATGACACAAACAGTATCGGTGCGACCGAAGAGACCTGCATAAGAAGTCTTCTTGTCTACATACAGATTGCTGATGGTGTGGTTGTCACCGTCGAATGTACCTGCAAAGATGTGCTGCCAGTCGTTACCGATGGGAGTGAACTTGTAGTTCTGCATGTCGATGTCGGCAGTAACCTTGAAGTACTTGCCAAGGAATGCACGGCAATAAGCAGTGGTTGCAGGAGGAGTTGTGCAATCAAACTCAGTAATCTCGGCAACCTTGTCGCTGAGCAGGATGAGGTCGTCGCGAGTCTTAATGAGGTAAGGATTAGCCTCGGTACCCTCACCCTCAAATTCAGTCACGCTGAGTTCGGGATAAGTGATATCGACAGTGGTAGTGATATTACACTCGTCGTAAGCAGCAACGAGATAACGGCTACCAGCAGTGTTACCTGTAACAACACCCCAGTTAGTCCAGTTGAGTTGCTTGGGGTCGGTTGAAGCAGTAGTTACTGCATCATCGGTGCTCAGTGAAGCACCAGTGTCGGTAAATGTGAGGTTGTAGCTGTAGAAATCGCCGTAAGTTGAGTTGTAGGCGATGAGTGAAGAGGGAATAGAGGCAGTCTTGTTGCGGTTGAGTTCAACTGTAACAGTCTGTCCGTAGTTACCCAGGTTCTTCACAGTAGCAACGTTTTCGCCTGTCTGTGTGAATACCACTCCGTAGGTTTCGTTAGTGCCGTCAGAGTGCTTCTTACCTGTGAAGGTAGCGTTGCACTTGTCGAGCACTGTCTTGTTTACTACCGAGAAGTAGCTCCAAGTAGTGGCAGTAGACGAAGCCTTAACATAGGCACCCCATGCGTCGGAGAGGCTGATAGAACCATCGGCATTGATGGTACCTGCAACTTCCTCGTCCATAACGGGCTGACCGTCGGTAAGGTTAGTCTTGGCAAAAACGATGTCGCCATAGGTGCTGTGCTGTCCCATAACCTGATAAGGAACAGAAATAGCGCCTGTTGCGACGTCAACCTTGGCCTTGACTACAGTGCTGTAGCCAGCAGCCCAGAAATCATTGAACGCGATCGAGTCGCTACCAACGGCAGCAACCTGAACCGATACACCATTGTAGCCCGACGTGAGCAAAGATGTACCAGTGAGAACATAAGTTCCCTCAAGTTCATTCACCGAAGCCACCTTGCGGGCGACTTTCTTAGCAGCCTTGGCGGTAGAAGCCTTGGCCTCGCTCACAGCCTTGAAGTCGCTCACGGGAGTGAATTCGCGGGTAGCGCCCACCTTAGCGGTCACTGTCTCGCCCTTCACAACCTTAGCAACGCTGGCGGGTGCATCCTGGTTGACAGGAGCAACAGCTTGCGAGACGGCATCTTGCGCCTGAGCGCTAAAGACTGTGATGGCAGCAGCCAGCATCAGTCCCCAAAAAGATTTCAGTCTTTTCATTTTGCTTGTGAATTTAATGTTAATAATAAAATAGTTATACTTTCTCGTAAAATTGTTGTTTCGTTAATTGCTCAGTATGATGTCGAGCAGCACGTTTACATCCACGATATCAACCTGTCCGTCGCCGTTGAGGTCGTCGGGGGCAGTACCGCCGTTGAGGATGTAATCAATCACCATATTAACATCGGCGATGTCTACCACCCCGTCGCCGTTGAGGTCACCAAATACCTTCTCGTCCTCGTCAACGACGGTGACTGTGATATCGTCGACATAACATGGAGCGGTGCGGCTGCCCGTATACTCCACAATGCGCAGCTGCACACCCTCGGGCAGAATGCTTGAGAACGTGATGGTGCTCATGGTGTTGGCCGCTACCGATACGCTTTCGAGACCGTCGTCGTTCTTGAGCGCAACCCATGTGCCTGTAGGCGAGGTGCGGTAGTAAGTGCGAACGATGGTGCTTGAAGTAGTGGGGTTATAGAAATCGAACTTGAACGACTGCACCTCACACGGCAAGGTGTCGCTGATAATTTCGGCCGAGCGCATCATGTAGCATGCATGGGCGCCGTTGCCGGCATTGGTTTCACCCGTCTGGGCAATCTTAGCGCCACCTTTGAGGGTCCAGGTGGTATACTTTCCCTCAACTGTCGCATTGGCATCGCTCAGGTCCATGTCCTCAAAGTCCTCAACGAGATTCTCAAACTTGGTTACCGAGAGATTAAACGATACCGAGCCATCGCTGTTGCGTGCTATATCGCTAAGCCCGAACAAACCGTTAACACCGGTCCATGTGCGCAGATTAGGGGTAGTGTTGTTGTCAATAAAAGTAATGCCGCCTGTGCCGGGGAACGGGTCGGCACCCGAGTCGGTAGTGCCGCCAGTGGCACGCACGAGTTGGTAATAGTTATGTGCCGGATTGCAGTTTACCTTGTTGTTCTCCCACACATTCACGTCGGTGGAATCGACACGCCACACGAGCATTCCTTCGCCGGGAAGATAAGCGTCCCAGCCAGTCTTGGCTCGGGTTTCAAGCAGGAAGTACTCTCCGTCTACGGGAGTATCGAGGCGATAGCCCTTGTTGGCCTTAGTGACAGGGGCAAGTGTGTAATTGCCCTTAGCGGTGAGTTTGTCGGGAGTGATGAAGCCTGCGGCATATCGCTCATATGTGCTGTAGGCACACGGAGTGCGCGACTGGTTGAGGTAACTGCCCTGTGCCATCAGTGTCCAGCGGCCGGGTGTAACACTGCTGCCGCCACTGCCGGTGCCGTCGGTGTCGTAGAGGTCGGCAATGCCGAGTACATGGCTGAACTCGTGGCAAATGGTGCCTATGCCGTCTATAATCTGGCTCTCGGGACGTCCGTAAAGCTCGGTAGAACATGCGTATCGGCCAAACGACACACCATCGAGGCTCTTAGAAAGGATGCTCGAGGCATGGGGCCACAATAGTCGCGAGTCATTGCCCGAGAAATTGCTGCCTGGACCGGAAAACAAGAAGAACACCATGTCGACAGTGAGATTGCCGTCGCGGTCGTAGTCTTTGTAGTTGACAAGGCTGTCGGCAGCATTGAGCGCTGCAGTGACAAGAGCCTGGGCATTGGCCGACTTGCTGGCGTCGTACATCGAGTAATCGATGGTAACGGGACCCACCACGTCAAAGACGGGGTCGAACTCACCCGCCGAACTTGCATAGAAATAATCGCGAACCGAACCAGTGTAAGGGATGAGTTCGGGGAACATGGCATTGCTCATGAAACCCTTATAGTCCTTCTGGTTGATCATGTCGTTAAACAGGGTGTGCGGGTCGTCGTAGACAAACGGACAATCGTTGTACTGGACGAGGATAACCAGTCCGCGGAAGTTCTTATAGTCGTAGTGGCCGTTGTTCCCGTGCAGGCGCTTACGCGCGCGTAAAGAAAAAATCGACGAAGCGTCGGGTGTGAGGTACTTGGCAGTGTTGCCGAGCCATGCCACCTCTTGCGGGCTGCGCTGGCTATCGTGAGCAACCATAGTACTGGGAACGAGCATATTATCCTCCAAAATGGCGTACTTGTAGTAGCCGTCGGCCGAATCACGGACAACGGTGTACCCGTCGGCGGTGGTACTGTAGTTAAACCACTCATCGCCATGGAGCAAAAGAGTAAGTGATGAGCCGTCGGGCTGGAACACCACGGCAGGTTCAGGACAAGCGACTACAGCACCGGCAAGAAATGGAACCAGTGATATAGCCAGCAAAAAAGCGTACTTTATCATCAACGCAACTCCCTTCATAGATAATCATATCATTTTAGTCCCGCAAAATTACTTACAATTTTTTAATATACCCTAAGTTAAAAAGTTAAAAATTTGAGTGACCCTCATTTTTAATATAAAAAAAGTAAAAAAATGTAAGAATATTCATAAACGGCACGATTTTGCAAAAAAGAGTTGGTTTATCATAGTGTTCAAGAACGATAAAGTTGTGAAACTTTATCTCAGAACCAAAAGCGCATCTTTTACAGGAACGCTCACTCCACCTCGCGGCGAAGGTCGTAATGATTGCGCAGTGATTCAAAGGCGGTTACATTGCTGCGGAGCATCGCAGTATCTACGAGCGGATTGTAACTGTCGAGGATAGATTGCTGTGAATCCACATCGGCGCCGAGAAGAGGCGCAGCGGGCATATTGACAGGGGCTGTGAAGCCAAAGTGCCTGTTGAGTGCGTCTATTACCATGGCTGTGCCGCGCTGCTTGCCTTGCATCGAGTAACCGGCAATGTGGGGAGTTGCCACAAGCGCCTTGTCGAGAAGTGCCCGGTTGATGCATGGCTCGCCTTCCCAACAATCAATCGCTACATCACCGTTCCACGCCACAAGGGCATCGTTGTCGCACACCGCGCCACGCGCTGCATTAAGGACGAGGCGGCAACGGCTATCGGCAAGCATACGGGCATTGCACAGGTGCCATGTGGGCCATTGTCCGTCGCGGGTGAGAGGTGTGTGATAAGTGATGATGTCGCAGTCGTCGATGCTGCCCATGAGTCCGCGCGGAGGGTCGTTGAGCACCACCTGAAAACCGAGTCGCTGAGCCCAACGGGCAACGATGCT
>DCGA01000086.1:10682-13583 GCA_002314465.1 bacterium UBA1790
CCCACTACTCCGAGTTTGAGCGATGATGCCGAGGTGATACCTTGGCGGCTCATCCACACAGCAATGGAGGCGTGTACCCACTGTGCCACTGCGGGCGCGTTGCAACCGGGGGCATTGTGGACGGCAATACCACGGTCGCGGCAATAGTCCAGGTCGATGTGATCGGTGCCTATGGTGGCCGTTCCTATGAACTCCACGCTACTGCCCTCGAGTAGAGCCGCATCGCAACGGGTGCGGGTGCGCACAAGCAGAGCCTGGGCATCGCGCACCGCCTCGGGCGTGATGTCGGCATTGGCAAGATACTGCACCTGGGCCCAAGGCTCAAGCAGTCCCTCGATGTAGGGTATGTGATTCTCAACGATGATTTTCATGGGGCCGACGGTTTACACGTAGAGGATAGCCGCAAACGACAGCAGCGACCACGCTGCCAGCACCACCGCAAAGGCATAGCGGTACTGCGACTTGTTGATGGAGAAAGCGTGGGCAAACTCTACAGCCAGGCACACATTGAGCAACGGCAGGAACACGTGCATGTCGTGATAGTCGACACACATCGCCACGATGGTGATGATGCCCGTGAGCATGATGAAGGCATTGTAGATGCGCCACTGGTGACGGTAGCCAATGATAGTGTACAGGTTGACGCAAGTGAGTACTATCGCCGCCACCGCTGTAACAACAACGCTAACCACAAAGAGGCTTATCGTAGACAAATCGGCCGATGCCATCGCCGAACTGAACTCCATGGGCATGAACTGCGAGGGAGCGACTACACCCAGTCCCATAAGTATCCAGAACGGAGTAATGATACCCAGCAGCATCGCCACGATGCCGCGCCATTGCATTGCACGCATCTCGATGAAACCAAAGACGAAAGCAATGAGCAACAGCACGAATGCCCAGTGAAACATGGTGCAGAATGTAATCACAGTGAATGTAAGGAACACACTGTGAGACGCCCTCGGGTTGAGGTAAGACACATAGAGGTAGAATGCACCCAGCACAAGAATGAGTGCCAGCGCAGTGCCTGTATAGAGCGAGTAGCTCGTGAAGGGATTGGACATGGTGAGGAGATAGAATGCCGAGGCCAGCATGCTTGTGTTGCTGCGAACAAAGCCATAAACCTTGTTGAGCAACTGCATCAACAGGCCTATGACGGTCACAACCGCCACATTGAGGAACACCGACAGCATGGGACGCCCAACCAGTATGTCGGCGACGTCGAAGAAGATGCCGTGTCCGCAGTCCACATATTCGATTCGGCCGCTCGAAGCCGCAACGAAGGCACTAACCGCCATCGCAGCCCAAGCAGCAAACATGAACTGCTTGCCGTGGAAAAACTCGTTTATTCTCTCCTCAAATGCCATTATAAGTCAAAACCGATGTCACGGCGGCAGTAGCTGCCGTCGAATTTAATGCGTGCAACATTGCCATAACTTACCGCCAGAGCAGCGTCCTTGCTCTCGCCCAGGCTGGTAACCGCCAGTACGCAGCCGCCACTGGTAACGAGACGTCCCTCGGCGTCGTTCTTGGTGCCGGCGTGGAACACGATGCTGCCGTCTACAGCGTCAAGTCCGGTGATTTCCTTACCCTTGGCATAACTGCCGGGGTAGCCGCCCGAGGTCATGATGACTGTAGCCGCAAAGCGGGCATCTTCCTTGACCTTGATGTTGTCGCCGAAGCCCTCGCCTGTAGCCTTGAGCATGAGGGCAATGAGGTCCTCGTCGACGCGTGCCATTACCGACTGAGTCTCGGGGTCGCCCATGCGCACATTGTACTCGATAACGTAAGGCTCGCCTTCAACACTGATGAGGCCGAAGAATACGAAGCCACAGTAAGAGATGCCGTCCTGCTTGAGGCCCGAGATAGTGGGCTCGATGATGCGCTCGCGCACCTTGGCCATGAACACCTCGTCGGCAAACGAAACGGGTGATATCGAGCCCATGCCGCCAGTGTTGGGGCCGGTGTCGCCCTCGCCCACTCGCTTGTAGTCCTTGGCAACGGGAAGGAGCGCGTTGTGGCCCTTGTCGTCGGTGAGGACAAATACCGAGCATTCAATGCCCTTGAGGAACTGCTCGATGACCACCATGGCGCTTGACTTGCCGAACTTGCCGCCCAGCATCTCGCGCAACTCGGCAACCGCCTCGTCGAGGTTGTCAATAATGAGTACACCCTTACCTGCTGCGAGGCCGTCGGCCTTGAGCACATAGGGAGCCTTCTGCTGTTTCAGGAACTCGATGCCTTCGTCGAGGTTGTCGGCAGTGACGCTCAGGTGGCGTGCTGTGGGGATGCCGTGGCGGTTCATGAACTCCTTGGCAAAGTCCTTGCTGCCCTCGAGTTGTGCGCCCTGCTGCGACGGTCCTACCACTCGGATGTGGCTTAATGCCTCGTTACCCTTGAAGTAGTCGGTGATGCCGGCTACCAGCGGGTCCTCGTTGCCCACTACAAGCATATCGATGTTAAGCTCCATGGCTGCCTTGCCCACTGCGTCGAAGTCGGTGGGTGAAAGCGCGGGGATATTGGTTCCCAAGGCTGCGGTACCTGCATTGCCGGGGGCAATATAGAGGTTGCCGAGCAGATTGCTCTGCTTCATTTTCCACGCCAGGGCACACTCGCGGCCGCCCGAGCCCAATAAGAGTACATTAAGTGTTGACATCGCTGTTACTGGTTTTTGATAGTTGGTTTAAATATATTTAGACTAAAAGAACACAAGTCACATTATCGCATATAACATCGTGTTCTTTTAGCATTTATCTTAACGGAATGGCGTTCCTGTTAATCCTTGTTCTCGTCCTTGTTGCCGTAGTTGGCGTCGTTCTCGTTCACATCGCGGCGCATCCACGACTTGCGGCGTCCGTGCACGATTGCCACTTCCTTGTCGGCACCCAGACGGGGACCCTA
>DCGA01000086.1:13644-13874 GCA_002314465.1 bacterium UBA1790
TCGCGGTTGAAGCGAGGACGGTCACCACGGTCGTCGCGGTTGAAACGAGGACGGTCACCACGGTCGTCGCGGTTGAAGCGAGGACGGTCACCACGGTCATCACGGTTGAAACGGGGACGGTCACCACGGTCATCGCGGTTGAAGCGGGGGCGGTCGCCACGGTCATCGCGGTTGAAACGGGGACGGTCGCCACGGTCATCGCGGTTAAAGCGGGGGCGGTCGCCGCGCTC
>DCGA01000024.1:0-2939 GCA_002314465.1 bacterium UBA1790
AATCTGCTCAAAGCCTTCTTTCTTTGCTACCGATGAGAAATAGGTGTATTTGTTGCGTGCCATTGATTCGCCTGCAAATGCAGCCTCAAGGTTCTTCTCTGTTTGTGTTCCACTATATTTTGTTGCCATAGTTGTTGATTGTTTAAATAGTTTTTATATGATTATTGAAATTGTTCGATCACGTTCTTCAGGTCGTTGAGCATCATCGCTCCGCTCTGGCGCCACACGACTTCTCCCTTACGGAATAGCATCAGGGTGGGTACCGACTGGATGCGATAGGTCATCGCCATGTGTTCGTTTTGGTCCACATCGATCTTGATAATACGTATCTTATCGCCAAGGTCGTTTTTGAGTTCTTCAAGCACGGGGTGCATCATCTTGCACGGGCCGCACCATGTTGCGTAAAAGTCAACCAGTGTTAGTTGCTCGCTATTGATTATTTCATTAAACTTTTCCATAATAAATATCTGTTTTTGTTTTTCTGATGCAAATTTACAGCATTTATTATAGATGGACAACATATTTCAACTATATAAATATAGATTACATCTATTTATGGATACTATTTGCGTTATTGGGAACACTTGATTCCTATCCAGTGGGCAAATCTTAGGTTTGCTATCATGACTGCGATACCCACAGCTCCCCACAGTATCATTTCAATGCCGCTCATGTAGTTCCATATCATGTGCAGCCCCATGAAGGCGTAGGGGAGAAGCAGCACCGATGTGATGAGCCCCGGCACATAGCCTCTCACGGCAACTGCCTGCCCTATATGTACCAGCAAGTGTATTGAGAACGCCATGAACAGCGCCGACCACAGTTCTACCGACAAGGGACCACCATACAGCAGGTATGCTGTGGCAAGCAGTATCACCACCAGTTCCTCGGCGGCGGCAATGGCAAACGCCTTGGTGCTGAGTTGTAGCAAGTGCTCTATCATCGCCTTCATTTTGGGTACTCGTTCTATCAACGGGTCTTTGTGCTTAAGCATCCACTTGTGCTGCACTGCAACTTCCTCGGCATCGTGAATGACGAATGCCAGTGCAAAGGGCAGTACAAGGTATAATACGGTTAATGCTCCCATTTTCTATACAGTTAGTTCTATTAAGATGCCCTCGGGGCCTTCTATGCAACTCTCGTAGTATCCGTCGCCGGTAACTCGCGGACCGCTCAGGCACTCGTATCCCGCACTTTGCAGTTCCTCGGTCTTGGCGTCAACGCATTCCTTGCTGCCTATTGCAACCGATAAGTGGATAAAGCCCGCGCGGTGCAGGCCGCGCTGTTCCTCGGTTACTTCGGGGCGTGACATTATCTCGAGTCGCGTTTCTCCGTCGGGAAATGTGAGGATGTATGTCTTGAGTCCTGTGCGGGGATTATGGTACAGTTCGTTTGCCTTGCAGGAAAAATGCTTGGCAAAGAAATTTTTCATACCCTCAAGGTCAAGGCAGTACAGTGCAATGTGGTCTATCTTCATACTATCAGTCCTCTTCCTGAGCATAGTCTACGGCGCGGTTCACATAGTCAATGAACGGCTTTGTCGTCTCGAACATCTGTGCCACCCTTTGTGCAAGTTTGGGCTTGGTGATGAAGTCGTCATCCGCATTGGTCATGAGGCAGAAACTTTTTAGCCTCATCCAGTCGGCGTAGGGCGCATCGGCTGGATACTCCTTGGGAACGCGCTTGAGTGCTCCGTCCATGTCCACGTAGAAACGTTTGTCGGCCTTGCCCAGCACGTCTTCCTTGAATTCTTCCCAACCGAAACTGATGTCCTCGCGCAGTATCCTCATCGCCCGGGTGTCATAGCAGTAGTTGCCGGCTGCCAGCATATGTCCGTAGGGATATTCGTTGCTCCCGCCTGTACCCACGTGGAAATAGTAGCCCGCATGCATCGACTTCTTGCCGCCGGGGGCAAGGAACACACCGAAGTGGGTCTTATAGGGTGTCTTGTCTTTGCTGAAGCGGGTGTCGCGGTATATGCGGTAGGTGCAGTCGCGCAGCGTCAGTTTTGCGATATCGGCGTCATATTTCCCTACCTCCGTTATCAGTTCCTCGCAGAAGGCGTACCACTTCTTCTGTACCTCCTGGTACCATGCTTTGTTGGCATTGAACCACTCTTTATTGTTGTTCTGCGCCAGTGTGCGCAGGAATTCCAGTATCTCTTTCATGTAATGGTTATCGTTGCTGTTTTATTATATCGCAAAGGTAATAAATAAATCTTGCTTTGACAATCCATTCTTTTGCGAAATTTTTCTGAACTTCGGTCTTGCATACTGATGCGAGGAAACAATGCGCGGCACAAAAACAACAAGGGAGTCCCCGTCATGAGAAACTCCCTTGTGATTATGCATTAGGTGGTTACTTGTGTTATTTCACAAATTCCTTCAGGAAATCCATTGTAATTAATGCCGGCTGGCTGAAATCTTCTTCGAAACTGTGGCCGAATCCGTCAAGTTCGTGGTACTCAATGCCGGGAATGAGTTCAGAATACTTCTTTGCGCCATCAATGATTTTCTCCGAGTCGGCGGTTCCTTGAATGATGCATATCTTGCCTTTGTAGGCGCTTGCACGCTTATATACATCGGTGTCGATGCACGACTGGACGAAGCCTTTGCCCAGGTAGCCGCCCCACAGTTCTATGGAGTCGGGGACGTTTGCGGGATCAAATTGCTTCCCAAACAGTTCGCCCTTGCGTGCGGCATCGCACAGGAATGCTCCGGGAGCATGCAGCACTATGGCCTTCACCTTGTCGGCACCCAGGTCGCCTGCCACTATGCTGGTTACCATTCCGCCCAGCGAGTGCGCCACAATGACTATGCGTGTGGTGTCAACCCAGTCAAGCCCGGCTACATAGGCATAGATGCTCTTGAGGTCGTCTATCTCCTTGTTGACGTTCATGTCAATCAACTTGCCTTCGCTCTTGCCATGGCCGTTGAAGT
>DCGA01000024.1:2999-6473 GCA_002314465.1 bacterium UBA1790
TCATGTTGTCTTTGTTCAGGTCGTCCATCAGTCCGTGGCAGATGATTGCCACAGGGCACTTGCCGTCGGTGGCAGGACGGGTGACGGCAACATTGAGGTTGCCCACGCTGCCTTTCACTATTGTGTCCTCACACATCTCGTCGTAGTGGGTTGAATCTGCCTTGTTGCCGGTGCAGGCAGTGAAGATACATATTGATAATATAACTAAGAATAACTTATTCATATCACTGTATTTTTAATTCATAAACTCGCTCATCTCATCAACGGCCTGATTGGCTGCAGGGAGGTCGAGGATTTTAAAGTAAGCGGGGAAAACATGGAAGAGGTCCTTGCCATAGACAAGGCGTACAGGGCTGTGCTGTGCCTTGAGTTTCTCGTAGAGTAATGTTACATCGGGGTACATTACTTCGGCTGTGCCCACGAAAAGGAGGGTGGGAGGCATTCCGCTCAAGTCGCCATATAAGGGGCACACTTGCGTGTTCTCGCGTATGGCGGCGTAGTCTTCGAGCCCCGACCACATTTGGCCGCACTTGAGAAGCGCATAGTTGGCGAGTGTGGCGTCTTTCTTTTCATACTCGGGGATGTCCTTGTTGCTCATGGTCACGTCGAGCCACGGAGAGAGCAGAACCATGCGCTCGGGCATAGGTTGGCTGTTGCTATGGAGCCACTCGGCGAGTGCCAGGGCAAAGCCGCCGCCGGCCGAGTCTCCCATGAGCATCACTTTCTTGCCTTCGCTCGTCAACTGCAGGTACAACTGGCGCACCATGTTGTGGGCTACCTCCCACTGCGCGTTGGCAGCAAGGGGGTACGACGGCATGTATGCCTTCATGCCCAAGCGGTTGGCAAGTTCATCTACCATCTGGATATGAATCGTCGACATCGGGAAGAAATAGGCTCCGCCGTGAATGTATAGAATTACAGTGTCGGGATTCTTTACAGTTTCGGGAGTAAGAGTAAGCACCTGATAGCCGTTCACTGTCATAGTGTCGGCACTGGCTGCTGTGGCTTGCTCGGGAATTACGTTTCCATCATGTTCCTTGTATTTCTCGAGAATCGCTTCAAAGTTGCCTGGCTCAAGGCTTGCCTTGGAAGCACCCACCCGGGCATTGATGGCGGCCATCTGCTCTGCTGTAACGCCGGGTTCAATAGTCACGCAAGTGGCCGACTCTTCGGTGGCCGCACTGCACGATACAAGGTATAAAGCAAAGCTGGCGCAGAATACCCACGCCAGCTTGGTTATTAGTTTGTTTTTCATTCTATGCCGAATGTTACGACATCCTTGCAGAAGAGACCCTCTTGCATGATGAGGTAACCCTTCAGGTTCTTGATGTCATATACAACACTGTGCTGGGTAAACCAATAGTTGTTGGTGGGCGAGATTGTATTGCCATTGGCGAGGAAGTCGGCATAATAATCCTTTGCATCCTGCGACTCAAAGAATTTCTGTGCGGCAGCATATACATCGTCGTTTTCCAACATGATTTTTTCGCCCTTGTGGGTATAATATGCCTTGCCTTGTTCCTTATCATAGCCATACAGACCGCTGTTTTCGGTCATCCAGTTTGTCTTGCCCTCGCAGAACTGCTTGTACCATACAGCCTTGCATATTTCCAGGTGGTCCTCAACTGTATTTGCGCTGGGGAGCATCTCGTCGATTGTGCGTGTGCGTTCCACGCCGGCGCCAACTTCGTGGTTCTTGAAGAACTCATTTGTGCCCAGACCATATTCTTCGGCCATGGCAACGAAGTAGTTGGTCATGATAGCCTTTTGGCCCTTCGGTGAGATGTAGTTGCCGTTGCCGTCGCTCTTGAACTCGGTTGCAACAAACTTGCCGTTAACCCATTCTACTACGTAAGAGCAGGTGGGGTCCGAAATCATGAAGTGTGAATAGTCGTGGGCAAGTTTTACAACTGCCTGTGTTACATTCTTTGAGCCAAGCAATTCAACTGCTTCCTTGGCGGTAGCGCAGTTGTCGAGAACGTAGCGGCAAACCATTACTGATGCAATGTCGCCGTTTGTCTCATAGGGTGCGCCATCGTAGGGAACGATGTTGTGGTTGATGACAACGCCCTTCTCGTTCATACCGTCAACAACAGCGGCTGCCAGTACGTTTCTCACTTTCTCGGGAATGCTGGTGTTCTCGTCGAGCAATGACTTTACACCTATGGGGTTACCAGCCAGAAGGCTCACGCTTGCATATTTCACGCTCTTGCCTTTGGGCATGTGCACGATGATTGTAGCATAGTCGCGCATCATCCAGTCGATGTTGCGGCCGTGGAAGTCGCCCTTGTGCCACGAACTGCAACCTCCTGCTTCAGCGGGTTGGTTGTACTTTTTATTCAGGGTTTCTATGGCTGCAATCGAGTCATAGTCCTCGCCCCACCACACTTCGGCAAGGTAAGGGTTATTTTCGAATTTCTTGATTTCGTAAGCAACGTGTGCCTCATTGGCTTCGCTTGCGTCTTTTGTGTTGTTGCAAGAGATAAGACAAGCGCTGGCTATCAGCGTTGCTACTGCTAATAATTGGAGTTTAATAGAAAATTTCATTTCATTATAAATTTTAGGGTTGTTATAATGTGCAAAGATATATAATAGATTGATTGCACAACTGATTTTTATACTTTTTAACAATACCGTTAAGGATAGATAAGCGAAAATCTTTTAAAGGGTTATGCTAAACCACTAATTTTGTTGCAAAAATAAATAAATCATACTTTTTTATCAATATTAATTAAAAACTGTAGTTTATGAAGAAGATTTTTACCCTTTTTGCAATGGCATTTGTTGCCGTTTGTGTTAATGCTCAAAGTGCCGAGCCCGTTCAAGGCGTTGATTACACTTGGGAACACGTTACAAGTGAGATGACTACTGTGCCTGCCGATTTCTGTGAAGGTGTAAGCGTTGATGCTGCTAAGGCTGCAATGGATACTTATTTTTCATTAATTGGCTGTATCGTTGGCAACAAACCTGCCGATGGTGAGAATTACTCCGCTGTGGTCATTAATGATGATTGGGAATATGAAACTACTACACTGACTTGGGCCGCTGCTGCTGCCAAGGCCGATCCCGAGTGGGATGAGTACATTGGCTATCCTGCTCGTATTCCCGAGCCCACAGGTATCAACGATGTAACAGTTGCCAAGAACAATACTGCCCGCAAGGTTGTTGAAAATGGTTGCATGCTTATCTTGGTTAACGGCCAGAAGTACACCGTAGCAGGCGCTCGCGTAGAATAATCGCAAGTATAATATAGTGAATAAAAAACTGCTGTACCGAATTCTGGTACAGCAGTTTTTTCATGTAGATACCATGCTTAATTGCGTAACATTTCACACAGTGTATTTTATGTGTGGCATGTGAAGATGTACGGTAGTTAGTTTTTTTTCTTCCGCTGATGGTCCCATATTTGCCAACTGTTGAAAATGTTTTGCCACAAGAGACATGCACCTGGACCGATTGCCGCCTGTGGATTGA
>DCGA01000024.1:6520-7171 GCA_002314465.1 bacterium UBA1790
CGGTATTCTTCTGTGCCAACCCCTGACCTGCTGCAATGTTGTCGTTATAGGCATAACCGATACGTTTGCCGATGATGAACTGGATGCACACAATCATGCCTACTGTTAAGCATATCCACACCACCATACTGCCAGAACCTGGAGAAGAGACGATGCTGCGAATAATCTGAGCGGTGTTGACTGCCGTACAGATGCCCCATAGGTAGAAACTGTAGTCTTTCGACTTCTCGGCCACAAACTTATGTGCCTTTGGCAACAGCCACTTCAAGCACAGGGCAATAGCGAGTGGTGCCATGATGGTTGGGAAGACTCGCAAGAGAATCTTTAGGAAGAGTTCAAAGAAGGTCATGCCTATACCCGGTTCCACCAACGGATAGACGAGAGGCACAGCAATAGCGGTAAAAGTGCTGGAGATGATAGTATAGGTGGTAGCCGTAGCGGCATTACCGCCTATCTTTTGTGTTACCACAGCACCCACAGCTGCCATGGGTGCAATAAAGACGGCAAGCCATGCCTCGAGGAGCGGGCGCCACTCGCTCTGGTCGTTGTTACATAGCCACCATACCATCACAGCCACCTCGCCCATCTGTATCAGAATGAGCCACAAATGCCACAGACGAGGCTTTAGGTCGCGAGGTTCTATCTTGCAGT
>DCGA01000024.1:7185-7824 GCA_002314465.1 bacterium UBA1790
AGCATCACGAAGATGAGCGACGGCAGCAGATAAGGCACAGTAGCTGCCAGTAACATCTTGGTGCTCTGTAGGGCCTCAATCTGGGTTAACGCTATGTAACTTACGGTACCTACTACCATGCTGAGTGGTAGAGTCCAGTCCTTGAGTAAACGTTTTAGTGTCATTGCTTATGTCATAAATATCCGTAGCTGTCTTAGCTCCTAATATATTAGGGTTTTATTTACGTTTGAACCACATCTTTTTCAACCATTCACGCACAGGTTCGTCATAGAGTTTGAGCGAAGCCCATGCCATGGCGATGGCGACACAGAAAATGCTCACAGCCACCATGATGTGCTGGTCGAGTGGCGCTTCCTTATGGTTGAGTGCCCACCCCATGTGAACGTAGATAAGAGGATAGTGGGTTATGTACAAAGGATAGGATATGTCGCCCAAGAACTTGCAGAATTTCTGTGACTTATGGCCAACAATCTTGCTCCCTGCTCCCATAGCCACAACCAACGGGAATACAGCAAGGATAACCACCGATTCATACAAGCCGTTCATCCAGTAGTTCTCTTCTATGGCTCCTCCCACTCGTGGCATTGCTTGGCATAGGATGATAATCAAGGCACACCACCAGTAACCACCAATTACTTC
>DCGA01000095.1:0-1327 GCA_002314465.1 bacterium UBA1790
GAAGTTGCCAAGTCAATGGGCCTCAAGAAGGTAAACTCTGTTCCCGCCGATGATCTGAAATTCATGATTTTAGACCAGCAGGCTATCAATGGCTCTTCATCAGATGTTCCCGCTGCCGAGAAAAAAACTCCTAAGCAGAAGAATGGCAAAGAGAAGGCCGCTAAGAAAAAAGCAGAGACAACCGAAGAAAACACCAAAAACGAACAACCCAAAGCCGAAGCTCCTGCAAAGAAGCGTGGCCGCAAGCCGGCTAAGGCTGCTGAGCCTGTAGCAGAGGAAACCCCTGCTGCCGAGGCTCCTGCCAGTGATGCTGCTACCGAGGCACCCGTCGAGGCCGCCGAAGCAGTGCCTGCACCTAAGGCTCGTCGCGGTCGCCCTCGCAAGGAGGCTGCTAAGCCTGTCGAAGCCGAACCTGTTGTTGAGGCTGCACCCGAAGTTGAAAAAGCCCCTGAGGCCGTTGAACCCGCTACCGCGGCTCCTGCAGCACCTGCTGCCCCCGAGGTCGAGGAACGTCCCGCTTCACGCCAGGCAATGAACCTTGACTCGTTCTTCAATACCGGCAAGGTTCAGACTTTCAAGCCCCGTAGCCAGGAAGAACGCGAAGAGGCTGCCCGCCAGGCCGAGGAACAACGCCGCCGTGCCGCCGAGGAGGCTGCCAAGGCTCCCATCATCATCAGTGAGCCCAAGGCCGAGCCCCAGCAACAACAGCAACAGCAGGGCAATAAGAAAAACAAGAAGAACAAAAAGAATCAGCAGCAACAGCAGCAACAGCGTGAGATTCTCGCCGAGAATCCTTTCGCTAATAATCCTTTCAACTTCGAAGGTATCCTCAAGGGTACTGGCGTGCTCGAGATTATGCCCGACGGCTATGGATTCTTGCGTTCGAGCGACTATAACTACCTGACTTCGCCCGACGACATCTACGTGGCTCAGGCTCAAATCAAGAACCTTGGTCTCAAGACCGGCGACGTGATTGAATGTACCATTCGTCCGCCGCGCGAGGGCGAGAAGTACTTCCCCATGTGCGAGGTACTCATGATTAACGGCCGCACTCCCGATTATGTTCGCGACCGTGTACCTTTCGAGCACTTGGTTCCCCTGTTCCCCGACGAGAAGTTCAATCTTGTGTCTAAGACCCGCCCCACGATTTCACAGCGAGTTGTCGACATGTTTGCTCCCATCGGTAAGGGCCAGCGCGGTCTCATCGTGGCTCAGCCTAAGACCGGTAAAACCCTTCTGCTTAAGGATATTGCAAACGCTATCTCGGAGAATCACCCCGATACTTATATGATTATCCTGCTCATTGATGAGCGTCCCGAGGAGGTTA
>DCGA01000095.1:1447-1693 GCA_002314465.1 bacterium UBA1790
CTAAGCGTATGGTTGAGTGTGGTCACGACGTGGTTATCCTGCTCGACTCTATCACCCGCCTTGCCCGTGCTTACAACACAATCGCACCTGCATCGGGTAAAATCCTCTCGGGTGGTGTCGATGCCAATGCACTGCAGCGCCCCAAGCGTTTCTTCGGTGCTGCGCGTAACATCGAGAACGGCGGTAGCCTTACTATTATCGCTACAGCCCTCATCGATACCGGTTCTAAGATGGACGAGGTTATCT
>DCGA01000095.1:1720-4633 GCA_002314465.1 bacterium UBA1790
AGGGTACTGGTAATATGGAACTCCAACTCGACCGCAAGTTGAGTAACAAGCGCGTATTCCCCGCTGTAGATGTTATGTCGTCAAGCACTCGTCGCGACGACTTGCTGCTCGACCAGAATACTCTCAACCGCATGTGGGTATTGCGTCGCTTCTTGAGCGACCGCACTTCGGTAGAGGCTATGGAGTTTGTAAAGGAACGCATGGAGCGCACTCGCAACAACGAGGAACTTCTGCTCACAATGCAAGACTGATAACGCATGGCTCGCATCCTTGGCATAGATTATGGCCGCAAGCGCACAGGTGTGGCAGTGACCGACCCCCTGCAGATTGTTGCAGGCGCAATAGGTACACTGCCCACTCACACCTTGCTCCAGTTCATCAAGGACTATGTTGCACGCGAGGAGGTCGAACTCATTGTCATCGGTCAGCCCACGCAGCTTAATGGCGAACCCAGCGAGAGCATGCGCTATATCACTCCGTTTGTCAACTCGCTTCGCAAACAGTTGCCCGACATGCCCATCGTGATGTATGATGAGCGTTTCACATCTACCATTGCCCATCAGGCGATGATTGACGGAGGCATGAAGAAGAGCGACCGACGTGAGAAGGGACGTGTCGACAGCATTGCTGCTACGATTATTCTAAACGATTACTTAACAAGCCGCAACAACCTCAACTTGGGCTGACGGCATTACTTTAACCTATATAACTGTTATTGAAATGGTATTACCTATTTATTTATATGGACATCCCGCATTGCGTAATGCCAATGCCGAGGTGACTCCCGAATACCCCAAACTGGACGAACTCATCGCCAACATGAAGGAAACCATGTATGATAGCGACGGTATCGGTATCGCGGCTCCCCAGGTGGGTGTTAACATTAAGCTCGTTTACATTGATGTAGACGTTCTGGGCGATGATATGCCCGAACTCAAAGGCGTGAACTTCGTTCTCATCAACCCTGAGGTTACAGTGCTTGAGGACGGTGAAGTGCGCAACCGCGAAGAGGGTTGTCTCAGTTTGCCCGGTGTACATGAGAGTGTAAAGCGTGTTGAGAAAATCAACCTTAAATGGACCGATGAAAACTGGCAACAGCACGAGCAGGTAATCGAGGGTTACCTTGCGCGCGTGGTACAACACGAGTGCGACCACCTCGACGGCAAGGTGTTCATCGATCATATCTCTCCCATACGTAAACAGCTGAATAAGGCGAAGTTAAACAACATTATCAAGGGTAATGTGCGCTGCGGTTATCGCACTCGTTGCTTCAAGCCTTTGAAGAAGAAATAAAAAAAGTGAAGGATGTCTCACGACAGCCCTCACAAACCTTAAATCTAATACCATGAAAAACACACATGCAAAAGTATATAGATTTTTAATACCTACAAAACTATTTAACTTTTATTTTAATAATTTTTATAATATTTACAAAAGATATTTTAAAAAGAAATGGAACCAAAATTTGACATAACCACACAAGACCGCGAGTTTTTGCAGATGGCATGCGAGCTCGCGAGCGAAAACATTGATAAAGGCGGCGGTCCGTTTGGCGCCGTAATTGTTAAAGATGGTGAAGTGGTCGCTACCGGTTGCAACTCGGTTACCCTTACCAACGACCCTACTGCACATGCCGAGGTCAACGCCATACGCCGCGCGTGTGATGCCGCTGGAAACTTCAAGCTCGACGGTTGTGTAATCTACAGTTCGTGCGAACCTTGTCCCATGTGCCTCAGCGCATTATACTGGGCTGGTGTCTCTCGCATTTACTATGGTAACACACAGACCGATGCCCGAGACATCAACTTTGACGACAACTTCATCTATCTGGAGATAGAGAAGCCCAAGTTGATGCGCAAGATTCCCTGTGTCCACATCGAGGATCCCAACTCAATCGAGCACTTCAAGAAGTGGGCCGAGAAGCAGGACAAGATTGAGTATTAAAACAATTGAATATAAGATGAAAAGGAGCAACCCTCGTGGCTGCTCCTTTTTGTATTGTTATGTCGTCTTGTATTATTTTACCGATTTGTAATGTTTGCACAGGTGCGTTATGGCGCAGTTGAGGCAGTCGGGGCGTTGCGACTTGCACACATAGCGACCATGAAGCAGCAGCCAGTGGTGTGCCTTGAAGCGCAGTTCCTCGGGAATGTGGCGGGTGAGCGTTTTCTCCACCTCAAGCGGTGTCTTGCCGTTGGCAAGGCCGAGGCGGTTTGACACACGGAAAACGTGCGTATCGACGGCTATTGCTGCTTTGCCGAATACCATGCCCATAATCACGTTAGCGGTCTTGCGTCCCACGCCAGGCAACTGTGTGAGTTCTTCCATCGTAGAAGGGACCTCGCTACCGAACTTGTCAACGAGCATAGCCGCCATGCCTTGCAGGTGAGCAGCCTTGCTGTTGGGATATGATACGCTTTTCACGTATTCAAGGATGTCTTCGGCGCTCGCCGCCGCCATTGCTTCGGGTGTGGGGTATGCGGCAAAGAGTGCAGGCGTAATCATGTTTACCCGTTTATCGGTGCATTGAGCCGACAATATTACGGCAACCAGTATCTCAAACGGGTTGCTGAAGTTCAACTCTGTAGTGGGGTTGGGCATAGCCGCCGCAAAGTGGCCGAGCACTGCCTGGTATCGTTCTTTTATGGTCATTTGTCAATTATTTACAACAATGGCACATGCCCCGTGAATGGGAAATGTGCCATCGTTTTGTATTGTTTGCTTGATTAGTGAGCGCTCTTGAACTCGTCGAGGAAACGTGCGTCGTTCTCGCTGAACATACGCAGGTCCTTAACCATGTACTTGAGGTTGGTAATGCGCTCAACACCGAGACCGAATGCGTAGCCGGTATAAACGCTGCTGTCGATACCGCTTGCCTCGAGCACTGCGGGGTCAACCATACCGCAACCAAGG
>DCGA01000039.1:0-6927 GCA_002314465.1 bacterium UBA1790
CTCACAGGCTATGCAGGCATTGCAGCGTGGCGAGGTGCTGGGATTCTTCTATATCCCCGAGCGCATGCAGGAACTCACGTTGGCGGGACAGAAACCCGTGGTAAGTTACTATATCAACTATAGTTATTTCACACCGGCTTCGTCTCAGTACAAGGGATTTAAGACCGTAAGTCTGCTTGCCAACGGTGCCATTGCCAAGACTACGCTCGATGCAATAGGATTGCTCAGTTCCAGGTCGGTGGCTTCGACTCTGCAGCCCATTCTCACTCATGTGCATGGCATTAACAACCCGTGGCTGCACTACGGCTACTACCTTAACATGTCGTTCATTCCGTGCTTGTTTGCGCTCATCGTGATGCTTACCACTGTCACCGCCATTGGCAATGAGTTCAAGTATGAATCTTGCCAGAAGTGGCTCGATAACTCGGGCGGCTCTATTGTGCTGGCTGTGACCGGCAAACTGCTGCCGCAGACTGCCGTGTTCCTGGCTGTGGGGTGGGGTATCCAGTTGCTCATGTTCAAGTTCTACCACTTGCCTTTCAATAGTAATCCGTGGCACATGATATGGGCAATGGCACTCTTTGTGCCCGCTTGCCAGGCATTTGCACTGTTCTCGTTGGGTGTTGCACCCAACTACCGCTATGCGGCCACGATATGTACACTGCTTGGCATGTTGTCGTTCTCGTTCTGCGGATTCTCTATTCCCGGCGAGGCAATGTATCCGTGGATTAACGCGTTGGGATATATCATGCCCGTGCGCCATTTCTTCCTCATCAGTGTTGACCAGGCGCTCAACGGCATCGACATTTACTTTTCAAGGTTGCACTACGCAGCCCTCATAGGCTATCTCCTGGCTCCCATTCCTTTGTTGTTCAGGATTAAGCGTGAGTGTGAGAACCCTGTTTACGTACCATAATGAAATTTCTTTTTAAATCCATATTGACCTGGCCCAAGAGGTTGCTCCGTGTGGCTGCCCATGAGTTGAAACTTATCTTCAAGGACGAGGGTGTCATCATCTTCTTCGTGGTGGTTTGCTTGGTCTATCCGGTCCTGTACTCGCTTGTCTACAACAAGGAGATACCACGCGACATCAGGGTGATGGTGGTCGATGACGACCGCAGCAGCGACAGCCGTGAGTTTGTACGCGCTCTCGATGCTACCCCCGAGGTTAAGGTCATGGGCTATGCTGCCAGTGTGCAGGAAGCTCGTCGCGCTATTAACGAGCACGAGTGCTACGGCATTGTACACTTCCCGCGCGACTACGGCAAGATGCTGGTGCGTGGCGAACAGGCCCACATCAACGTGTATTGCGAAATGAGCGTGTTGATGCGATACCGCCAGATTCTCATGGCAACTACTTCGGTGCAGCAGGCTCTGAGTCAGCATATGCAGAAGGCCAAGATGTCGCTGGTTCCCATCAACTTGGGTGGTGGCACTGTTGAGAACAAACAGGTGGCATTGGGTAATACCGGTATGGGACTTGCCTCGGCCATTCTGCCTTGTATCCTTATTCTCGCTCTGCAGCAGAGTATGTTGCTCGGTATAGGTATGTTGTATGGCGGTGTGCGCGACCGTCGACGCCGCAACAACGGTGTTGACCCTCTCAACTATCGCTCGCCGGCTGGCGTGGCGGTGCTGGGACGTGCCATTGCACATCTGCTCGTATATATCATCCCCACGTTCTACGCCCTGTTGCTTGTGCCCAAGTTCTTCGACTTCCCGCAGAACGGCAACATGTTCCACATCATTGCCATGACGGTTCCCTATCTGCTGGCTGTGTCGTTCATGGGCCAGACATTCAAGGTGTTTGTCAAGGGTCGCGAGGCTACATTCATCACCCTTGTATTCACATCGGTGGTATTTGTGTTCCTCAGCGGTATCTCTTGGCCCCGTTCGTCTATGAGCCTGTTGTGGCTCTCGCTCGGCAACCTCATACCCTCAACATGGGCTGTGAACTCCTACATTGCCATGCAGAGCAACGGCGCATCGCTTGCTGCACAGGCTCCCGCCTACACCATGCTCTGGTCGCTCGCGGCATTCTACTTCCTTGCGGCGGCTATCGTTGAGTCATACATCACTCGCCGATACACCAAGTAGTAGGTACACAATATAGAATATACTAATCCCCGCGATTCCCATAGGAGGAAGTCGCGGGGATTGTTGTTTCGTGCGTCATTTCAGAACTCGATGCCTACTTTAAATGAGAGGCTGTGGTAAGGATTGTTCTCCCAGTAGTCTGAGTATTTACTGGGGTCGTCATGGTGTATGATGGTCATCTCACCCCACACCGAGCCTAAGTCGGTACTCTGCATGCTGTATCCCACACTTGCGTTCAGGGCTAAATTATTTTTGAGGGCAAAACGGCAGCCCACCGACGGATTGAACATAATACCGAAGGCTTTGTCACCGAATACCTTGCCCGCCCTGAGGTCGAAATAAGGCGAGAGCTTGTTTTTGTACAGGTCAAGCCTTAAATCGGCAAACACTGGGATAGGAATAAACGTCTTGCGGTCATATCCGCCATCTTTCATAGTTCGCATGTCGGTGATGAACTGCATGCCGGCACCCGCACCTACATATAGGTAAGGCAATACCTGGTAGCCGTGGCTTGTGCTGAAACCCACACGGCTCTTCGACATGGCATCAATTGACAGGAAGTATTCCATGTCTACGAAGCCGCGGTATCCTTTTTGTAGGCCCATACCGGCTGTGAACGATTTACCTATGCTCTGCTGAGGCTGCCATTTTTCCTTCTTGATGTTTTTGATTTGGCTCCACATGATGGTCTGCTTGTTTCCGTCTTCCTCTTGGATTACAAGTGAGTCGAGTGGGGCATATGTAACAATCTTGCCACGCACCTTATGGCCGTTTTTCAGTTGTACAACTTCTTGTTTCTCTCGTGCATGCAGTGTGGTAGCACCAACTAGCATAACCAATACTAATGTGATAATTCCCTTCATGATTGAAAATGTTTTGATTCTGCTTGCAAAGTAAGTAAAAAAATGTCTAAAATACAAGTTTTTTGTGTACAAAATAGGGGGGGGTAAATAATTGCAAAACAGCGAGTTAAAATACTATATAAAAGTGTATTTTTAATTACCCAAAAGTGTATTGTCCCCGAATCACACTAATTATTACAAATTACAAGAAAAATGTCTTGAGGGATACCCGTGGGCCGGGGCCCACTGTGTCTGCCTGCTGTGGCTAATGCCTTGCAACAAGTTGCAGGACTTGCGCCACACCATGCAGCCCCACAGCAAGCTGTGCGGGTATCCCTCAAGAGGAAAATGCGCTGCGCTTAGAAAATGAAAAAAATCATTGTTGCAGAACACCTCCAACATAATACTACTCGTTTCAGTCCTAATTGATTTCCGCGAGTTCTGCGAGTTCTGCGAGAGGCCGCCCCCCCTCGCGAAGCAAAATTTATCCTAATTTCGGATACCCGAGTGTTGCGAGCTGGATGGAGTGAGCAGTGGTAAGTGGGCGACAGCCCGTGCCGCGACTAGCGAACCTCCATCAATTTCTTGCAGTTAAAACTTATGTTCTTAAATCACCCTCAGTAGCCTTTATGTTCTTCTGTCTAAAAATCCCAGGCGTTCGCCCTCTCACAAAGCCTTAATTTTAATTATTTTAATTCGTTTCAGTCCTAATTGATTTCCGCGAGTTCTGCGAGTTCTGCGAGAGGCCGCCCCCCCCCCTCGCGAAGCTAAAATTTCTTATAATTTCGGATAATTTCTTTCAGTTTTAAAAACCTCCTCGCGAAGCTTAATTTTAATTATTTTAATTTGTTTCAGTCCCAAAGAAGAAGCATATTTTCTTTCAGTTTTTTGTTTTCTATATACTGTATTGTCGGTGTTTCGCTAAAAATCATTACCTTTGTAAAAAATCATTGACAACTATGAAACTAAGACATCTTTTACTCGCAGGTGCTGCTATGGCGGTGACTATGGCAAGCGCTCAGACATCTGGCGGTATCTCCCCCGCTATGCTCAAGAACATCGAGGCGGCTCATGCCCAGAATCCCACCAACAAGGCCTTATTTAACGCCGTTGCTGCCAATTCTATTGACGACCTTACAAAGAACTACGCGGCTCAGAACTCAATGAACAGGACTTTCTCGGTTGAGACTCCCGAACAGAACATTCACAACCAGAAGCAGAGCGGACGCTGCTGGATGTTCTCGGGCTTCAATGTGCTGCGTGCCAATTTTGCCAAGCGCCACAACGACACATTGCGTGTTGAGTACTCTCATGTTTACACTTTCTTCTATGACCAACTCGAGAAGGCCAACATGATGCTTCAGGGCTGCGTCGAGACAGCAAAACTCCCCTTTGAGGACGCTAAGGTGCAGTTCCTGTTCAAGAGCCCCATTAGCGACGGTGGCACATTCTGTGGTGTTGCCGACCTTGCCGACAAATATGGCCTCGTTCCCATGACCGCTATGCCCGAGACCTACTCGGCCGAGAATACCAACCGCATGGCTCGCCTTGTGAAGAGCAAGTTGCGTGAGTATGGATTGGAACTGCGCAAGATGGTGCAGAGCAAGCGTCGTGATGCCGATATCGAGGCGCGTAAGACCGAGATGCTTGGCACTATCTATAACATGCTGTGCCTTACACTGGGCGAGCCTGTCAAGGAGTTTACCTATACCCATGTTGACAAGAAGGGTAACCCCGTGGGCGAGCCCCGCACCTATACTCCCATGGAGTTCTACCGCGAGACTGTAGGTGGTCCCATCAACGGCAGCTTCATAATGGTGATGAACGACCCGCGTCATCCCTATCACAAGACCTATGAGGTAGACATGGATCGCCACACCTATGACGGCCACAACTGGAAGTACCTCAACCTCCCTATGGAGGATATTGCACAGCTGGCTATCGCTTGCCTCAAGGATGGTCGCAAGGTTTATTCAAGCTACGATGTTAAGTACTTCGACCGCAAGACTGGCATCTGCGACACTAAACTCTTCGACTATGAGTCACTCATGGGCACCGAGTTCACTATGAACAAGGCAGAACGCATCATGACTTTTGACAGTGGTAGTGCTCATGCGATGACGCTTACAGCAGTTGACCTCGACAGTAATGGCAATCCCATCAAGTGGAAGGTTGAGAACTCATGGAGCGAGGCAAGTGGCGTTAAGGGCTGTGTTCTCATGACCAACGAGTGGTTCAACGAGTATATGTTCCGCCTGGTTGTTAACAAGGAGTATGTGCCCGAGGCATTGCTCAAGGAGTATGATCAAAAGCCCACTATGCTCACAACCGACGACCCCCTCTTCCTCCCCGACGAGTAAAAAACTATGGCAACTTTTGTTGCTAATTCATGGATAATTCGTAACTTTGCAAGGAAGATGAGCGTTTGCCTCTTCCTTGCTCTGTTTTATGGCACCTTGTGCCTGGGGCAAACTTGTTGAATTTAAATATTTTACTTTGGATCCTGACCCTTTAACGTCGTTGCTTTTACTCTTGCCAGATGCTATCACTCTGGCGATTCAATCACCCATCTCTTTTAATGTTCCCGCACCGGGCAGTATAGTGGCTATGGCAGTCTCTGTACTGGGTCTTTTCATGTCGGCATTCAACTCTGGCTCTGAGATTGCATTCTTCTCGCTCACCAAGGAACAGATTGCCGGTATCACCAGCGACACACAGCGCGAGCGCATTACAGCATTGCTGCGCAATCCCGAGAAACTTCTTGCAACCATCCTCATAGGCAACAATCTGGTTAATGTCATGATTGTTGTAACCATGTTCTACGGCCTTGAGAATGTACTGGTTATTGAAAGTGCTGCCCTCAAGTTTCTGGTGCAGACGGTATTCCTTACATTCCTCATATTGCTCTTTGGCGAGGTAATCCCCAAGCTTTATGCCACCAATTATAACGTGCGCTTTGCACAGTTGGTTTCAGCGCCCCTTAGCGCTCTTGTGAAACTGCTCACGCCCCTCTCGGCCCTCATGGTCAAGGGTACAGGCATTGTGGGGAAGGTGGTCACCAAGCAGGCCGACGACATCTCTACCGACGACCTTTCGCGTGCTCTCGAGGCAAGCAACGTAAAGAACGAGGACGAGAAGGAACTGCTTGAGGGTATCCTGTCGTTTGGTAACAAGACCGTTAGTGAGATTATGCGTCCCCGCATCGATGTGGTCGATATCGACATCGAGTCAAGTTTCGACGAGGTGGTTAAGAAGGTGATTGACACGGGTTACTCGCGCATGCCCGTCTTCGACGAGACCCCCGACAACATTAAGGGTATCCTCTATGCCAAGGACCTCTTGCCCTACATCGGCCGTCGCGACAGCAACTGGCGCTGGCAAAGTCTCATGCGCACTGCCTACTTCGTGCCCGAAACACGTATGATCGACGACTTGCTCGAGGACTTCCGCAAGAAGAAAATGCACATGGCTATCATCGTCGACGAGTTTGGCTGTACACAGGGTATCGCTACCCTCGAGGATGTGCTTGAGGAGATTGTGGGCGATATTGACGACGAATACGATACCGAGGAGAAGTTCTACACTCGCCTCAACCAGAATACCTATACATTCGACGGCAAGACACTCATCACCGACTTCAGCCGAGTACTCGACATCGAGGAAGACTCGCTCGATGAGCACGGCCAGGACGCCGAGACCATCGCCGGCCTCCTCCTTGACCTCAAAGGCGACTTCCTCAAGGAACAGGAAGTCATCACCTACGGCCGTTTCACATTCACCGTCCTCAAAGTCATCAAATACCGCATCGCCAAGGTAAAAGTCACCATCAAACAGTAAAAAAGCGCAGTGTCAATGAATCTGCATATGTAGGAACGCCACTCCGTGCCGCCCTCGCAATCTTCGCGTACTCTTATATAGTGAAATCAAATCCCACCAGCCAAATCCCAAGATCCGTTTCTACAGATGTAGGGACGTCACTCCGTGCCGT
>DCGA01000039.1:6962-21280 GCA_002314465.1 bacterium UBA1790
TGACCGCAGGGCGCTATGTTCTCTCAAAAAAGTATATAGTTTTTACGCTCGTTCCGAGCGTGCGGACGGCACAGAGTGACGTCCTTACAAAGTGCCCGTGATTCATTCTTCTTCACGTAAGCAATCCTGTTCCCATGAGTTCACGTTATTATTGATGTAGTTATTGATGTTTTCAAAATCATCTTTCCCTCTTACGATATGGTCATGATAGCGCCCTAACCATGCAAACGTAAACCCGCGTTTTCGACTTTCCCGGGTAATATATGATTTCATGTGGGAAATGATATGAGATAGCCATCCTCTACATTGGATGCCTTTGTCATTTCGGCCAAATGTGTCGGTGTTGACAATCTCTTTTGTGCGCATTTCAAATGGTAGTTTGTTCTCGTCAATATAAATCAACATGTGCAAGTGGTTAGGCATTACGATGTGATTGATAACTCTGCAATAAGGGTAGTATTTAGATAATGTCTTTATCGTGTTATCACATATATTTCCAATGGCAGAGTATTCCATTGTTCCGTTTATAATATGTCCGAAGTGATGCCTCCTGTTTTCTGTAACAATTGTCACAAAGTATAGCCCACCGGCATACTCATGCCATGTGGCTCGTGGTGTTTTTCGGATATGTGTTTCTTCCGCCATATTACATCCACCTGTCTCTTATCTAATAATTACTTTTCTGTGGCTTTGAGAAGTTGAAGTACTCAAGGTGACGATGTAGATGCCGGGGGCGGCGTCAAGGGTGGGGAGGGTTACCTCGTTAGTACCTTGTAGCAGTCGTAGTGTCTTGCTCAACATCAGCGTTCCGGTGGATGACCATAGGTTAACGGTCGCTTGTTGCTCGTTAGGCGAATTGTAACATACCGTGATGCACCCGTTGCCTACGGTAACTGCCAACTCGTTATTATGCACACGCACATTCTCTATGCCCGACGGTTCGGTTGTGGGCGGATAATAGGCATTAAAGTTGCGCACTGGCAGTACCTTGCCGGTGCCCGCAACAGTGTTGAGGCCGAATTTTACTGCCAGCAATGTGAGCGGATAGCGTTCAACGCCAAATGGCACGCTGTCTTCGATGAATCGTGTCACGAAGTTATAGTCGGTGGTGCTGGGAGCGTCTACCTGCACATTGAATGCCGTTCCTTGGTTATCGCGCATCATGAATGTCATGTTCTTGACGAGCGTATCAGGGTCGCACAACTGGATGCCCAACGAGTCGGGCAGACTGTACAGACGCTTGTTGAGCGTGAGTTTGATGTAGGGGGCGCGCGACGATGTTTTGTCGAAGCAAAGTGCCGAGCCATCGCTCCAATCATCGGGGCGGACTGCTGGGTTGAGTGTGATATTTGTGGCGCCCGACTTTGCCACCTCAAAGCGGCTGATGTCGGTCATGTCGTCTATCTGGATTACCTCGGGAGCAATCTCCACGGTAGCCTCGATATCAAGCGAGATGCCGGCGTGCTCGCCATGGAGTTCGGCCACACCATTGCTGTGGCCCACGATGCAACCGTCTTCAACGGTAGCAACAAGGGCATCGCTCGATGTCCACGCAAATGCGGTGGGGTCAAGTGCAAACTTGCCTGCCACCGATTCTCCGTAAATCTGTACCAATGGCCGTCGCACTGCATCAACCAAGTATTTATCGTAAACCGAATAGATGGTATCGGCTGGTTGCAGTGTTACCGGCAATTCGGCCGTAAGCCCGTCTTTTGTTGCGATTATTTTTCCCTCTACGGCTGTGGCGCCCGAGTGGAACACCGCCTCGTCGTCGACATAACCCAGTGTCGTGGGTTCACAGGTGAACTCACATCCTTTGAGGTCTTTGTCGAGGATTTCGTCGTATTGGTTATAACTGAGCACGCGCAGCGGCGTAAGTGAGATTACAGTTGGCCC
This sequence comes from bacterium UBA1790, assembly GCA_002314465.1. Taxonomy (GTDB): domain Bacteria; phylum Bacteroidota; class Bacteroidia; order Bacteroidales; family Muribaculaceae; genus Sodaliphilus. The sequence goes on from DCGA01000039.1 coordinate 8,859, forward strand.
TATCTCCTCTTTGCTGAATGCAAGGTGGTGCACCTGGTTGTCGGTGGGGGCAAGCGACACTGCCAGCAACGCATCCTTCACGGGGCGCACGGCACCGCGTCCGGGCACGTTGAGCATGGTCGCATCCATGCAGATGGTTGCCGAACCGCCGCTGTCAAAGTTCACGATATCCCATGCCCCTCGCAGGGTGAGCCAACTTGCCAACTCCACGCAGTCGATAGCCTGGCTTTCGGTCGACATTTCATTGATGACAACATATAGTTTGGTCTTGTCCTTTGAGATGCCTGCCAGCACATGTGCCGATTTCTCGTATTCGCGTCCGCCCTCAAAGTCGTTGTATTCGCCGTTGTGGAACTGCCCGTCGTGCACCAGACTGGGATATCCGTGGAATGCGTTGAGGATATTGGCTGGGGCAGTGCGTCCCCATGCATTGCTCAGGAATCGCTGCGTGAGGGTAATCTCATCGCCGGCCTTGACGTGGCCTTCCCATTGCGGACGCTTACTGCCACGCAAGTATATCACATCGTTGTCAGGCGAAGTCTGAAGTGGATTCTCCGATACCTCAAGCACCTTGCATCTTATGTCATTGCCGTTAACCACCCACTCGTCAAGGGCCTTGACGCTGATGTAAAGACCCTCGTCGCTCAGTGTGCGCGAGTTGAGGCTGTTAAAGTACACACAGTCGCCCTCGGTTCCCCATGCGCTGCTGTTGAAGAAGTCTATTACTACTGTAGTGCCGTCGGGAGCGGTTAGGTGGTTGTCCATATCGGCGGGGTAGAACACCTCGGCCTTTTTGTCCTTGGTTATTCCCAGCATAGAGCGTCCCCACGGAGTGCGTGTCATCTGCCCGTTAGAGATATTGTTGCCTATGTTCATGCCGCCGTCATAACTGAAGAAGTCGTGGTTGAATGCAAGTTTCACATGGTGTCCCTCACTCGAACATTCGTTGTAGAATGTGGGCAGATCCCAGCGGGCAACATCGGGCACACTGTTGCGGCTTTCCACTTGCTCCACTTTATTGTAAGGATTGCTCAGGTCAATCTCGGCAAGCCAAATGATGAGCGGTTTCTCGCGATACAATACTTTCTGGTAATGGATGCCCGGTCCCACCATGTAGGACTCGGCAATCTCGGCTTTGCCCCATTCGGGTTCCTTGATTTCGTCCACAGCATGAGCTGCCATCGCTGTGATGGCCACTGCAAGAATAAGGAAGGTTAGTCGTTTCATATCGCGGTAGTTTTATAGGTTAATGTCAAGGTCGGAATTGGGGTTAAATACCCATGAGGTCGCGGTAGATGTCGAGGGCTGCTTTCATGTCGTCGTCGCTAATTGTTACTCCGGTTTCTACGTCGCCGCACGCCCGCATCAGGCTGCAATTGATTTCTCCGCTCACGCTCTTCTTGTCGTGGTGCATATAGTCGAGCAGCGTGGGATAATCATCGCAGGTTATGTAGAATGCCCCGTAGTTGTTGCGCACATAGGTTGCCAGTGCCTGCAGGTCGCTGCTCGCCATCTTCATCTTGACGTGGGAGAGCACCGTTTCGGCAACGAGGCCCCATGCCACGGCATATCCGTGCGGAATGGGTTTGTCCTGATGCAGTGCGTGGCTTTCAAATGCATGTCCCACTGTGTGCCCCAGGTTGAGTGCGCGACGCAGTCCTTTCTCGTGCGGGTCTTGTTCCACAATGCGTTGCTTCACCTTTACCGATGTCTCGAGCAGTGAGAGCAACGTGTCAAGGCTTGCATGGGCAATGTCGAAGTCGAGCAGTCGGTCAAACTCGCTCTTGCTCTCAAGCATGCCGTGCTTTATCATCTCGGCATAGCCCGACTTGAGTTCGGTTGCCGGCAGTGTAGCAAAGAAACAGGTGGAGATAATAACTGCCGATGCCTCCTGGAATACGCCCAACTCATTCTTCAGACCGTTGAAGTTGATGCCCGTCTTGCCTCCTACGGCTGCATCAACAGCGCTGAGCAGGGTAGTGGGGCAGTTAACGAAGTCGATGCCGCGCTTGAAGGTAGCCGCCGCCATTCCGCCCAGGTCGGTCACAACGCCGCCGCCCAGGTTGATGAGCAGTGAGTGGCGTGTGGCACCGTTGTTATCGAGTTCGCTCCACACATGGGTGAGTGTCTCGAGGTTCTTGTGGGTGTCGCCGGCGGGAATAGTGATAACGTGGGCATCGGCCAATGCGCTCTGCACTTGTGGCAGCACGAGCCTGGCGGTGTTCTCGTCAACGAGCACAAAGGTGCGGTTGTAATGCTTTCCGGCAGTGACCGTGGCCAGTGCCTGGGCTACATCGTTGGTGAAGATGAGTTGTTGCATCTTGGTTGAGGTGTTATATGTTATAACTCAGGATTGTCGAGTATTGCGGGGAGCGCTGCGAGTAGTTCTTCCATGCTGGGGTAAACGATGTCGGCCCCGGCCTTGTAGAGGTCTTTCTCGCTTAGCGGTCCGGTGTTGATGCCTATTGTGAAGCATCCAGCCGCATGGGCTGCCTGTTCACCGAGGGGTGCATTCTCAAGCACGATGCACTCGCAGGGTTTAACGCCGGCATGGGCAATGCCCTTGAGGTAGGGCTCGGGATTGGGTTTGCCGTGCTTCACGTCGTGTCCGGTAACGCGTCGCTCGCCGAAGATGCCGGGGTAGTCCTGTTCAATGCGCTCGAGTAGAGATACCTGCTGCGACCCTGTTACCAGCACGCTGTGTATGCCGCGTTCCTTGAGGGCATTGAGTACTTCAAGGGTGTTGGGAATCATGGGTACCTCGCCCAGTTCGCGGAAGTAGCGCCCCTTTACGCCGTAGAGTGCCAGCGCCTCGTCGTCGGTAAGGACCTTGCCTGCACCGCTTTTGAACTTGGTCTTGATAACCTCGGTGCCCACCATTCCTTCAAGCATGTAAAACTCGTCGCGGCTGCACTTTATGCCGTTCTTGGTCATCAGTTTCACCCATGCCCTGGAGTGATTCTTCATCGAGTCATAGAGTACTCCGTCGCAGTCGACGAGGGCTGCCTTCACGGTGAATGCCTTTACTCCGGCATATTTCATATAGTTGATTATCGCATTCTTTTCGGTCATTGTGTATGTTTTTTATCGTGTTGTAATGTGGAAACATCCGCGCTTGCGCTCATATATGGCGTAGCATCGGCCCTGCTCTCGCTTGTCGTAGACAATCTCGGCAAGGATATTCTTGAGGTCCTCGAGCGAAACGATGTAACTCGAGTCTCGGCAGTCAAAGTTGGTCCAACTGATGTCGAATGTTGTGCCGTAAAGATGGCACGAACTGTCGGTGGCGGCGCGGTTGCGTCTTTTCAGGCGCGACACGCTGTAACTGGTACGCATTAGGCTGGTCACCTTTATGCGATACTCCTTGCCGCCGCGCGCCTTGATGGTGTCGCGGAAGGCTCGGCCTATGTCGTGCAGCAAGCGGGCGGCACGGGGAATGAGGTAGGGCATGGAGTAGGAGAGGTCGGCCACGAGGTAGTCGTCGCATGTGGTGATTTTAACTACATTGTGACGGGTATCGTAGGCACCTGTGATTCCATGCAGCGGCTCAAATCCCACGGCACGGGCTGCTGTGAGTTGCAGGTCGTTGGTATCGCGGAATATGGTTGCCAGGTATCCCGGGGGAACATGGACCGGAAGGCTGTGGACGGTGCTGTCTACGGGACCGCTCACAATCTCGGTCTCCTTATCAGGGATGAGGACGCTTATATAGGCGGTGTCGCGCTCATATTCACTGTCGCCCTCGGCATTTGACCCCGAGCATGCGCCTACAGAGACCGTGACAATAAGTCCGCAAGCAATGGCAAGTAATATGTGATGCAGGCTTCCTTTCATCAGTGACCTACGGTTTGGACGAGTAATATTCGTTCGTTTTCGCTCAGTTTGAGAATCTTGGGCAGTGCCTCGCGGTCAAACATGCCGCGTACTACAGTCTTGAGGCCTACCGAAGCGCAATAAAGATACACATTCTGCGATGCGGCACCCACGGTGTAGCCCTGGAATTCAACATTCTTCTGCTTCTCGGTATCCACTACAAACACGATGTTGAGCGGAGTCTTCTGCGCAAATTCCTGCTTGCCGGCGTTCTCGCGGAAGTCGCCCTTGGCAATCGTTGTGAGAGTGTTGCTCTCTGGATTGAACCTACTCACCTCGGTGGCTGTGATAAGGTATATCGATAGTTCCTGGCGGTTCATCGCTGTACCCACGGTGTGCTTGCCGTCGTGGGTCAGGCCCCATGCTGCCCAGCACAGGTTGCTGATGTCTTGCTTGGTAATGGGCTGGGAGTAGTCATAGTTGCGGCTTGACTGACGCAAGGACATGGCCTCCATTATGGGCATTCCTCCAGTGGTTTGAGGTGCGGGCAGAACCTCGGCTGTGGCGCTCATGGCGCACACGCTGACGATTGCCGCGAGTAAGCATTTGTTGAGTTTCATGTTTTTATAAATTTAGTATGTACTTTAAACCACAAATTTACAAAAAATCCCTCACAATACCATGCCTATGTACAAAATAATTTAAAACAATAGCGGTGCAACCCCTATTGCAGAGGTTGCACCGCCAGTATAGAATACTTTGGTTGTTTTACTTCGCTATCTCGTAGGGATACAGCCCTTGTCCTTCAGGCTTGATGATGACCGGCATGTCGATGCGGGCATACTTTTCCTTGAGAGTGATGATATCGGCATCGCGTAGGCGTATGCAGCCCTCGCTGGCTCGTCCGGGCACGCTCTTCTCGTTGTTGGTGCTGCCGTGGATGCCTATGCCGTTGAACGGTGTTTCAAGACGCAGGAACCATGCTCCGTAGGCAAGTATCTCGCCGCGGCCGTCCTTGAAGTCGTGGCACCATGTAGAGGCGTCCTGTATCTGGATAATCTTGAACGGCTTGCCGGGTTCGCTCTCGGGTGTCTTCATGTCACCGCCGCCTTGCTTCTGACCTTTGTTCTTGCTTAGGCACACGGGGAAGTTGGCAACGGGTACGGTATCACCGGCCACAGGGGCATAGACTGTGAGCAGCAGGTCCTTCTTACTGATGACGATGAAGGTGCTGTCGTTGTTATAGTCACCCTTGTACAGTGCCTTGCGCTGAGGCTCAGCGGGTTTGTCCGAAGCTTGTTCCTGCTTGTCGCCGCCGCAACTGGTTGCCGCAAGGGCAAGGCACAGGAGCAGCAGGTTATAGGCTAAGTGTTTCATCTAATCAATAACTCTTGAGATGGCTGTAGTCGCGAGAGATGTAGAGCTCCTCGCCGAAGTAGTTAATCTTGTAGAAGTTGCCCGATGTGCCCAGGTACTTGAACGAAGAACCTTTCTTGGGATACATGGTCTGGCCCTCCTCGTTGAGTGCGATTTCGCCCTTGAGCGAGGGGGTGCGGCGCAGGCGCACATTGGTGCCGTCTACGATAACCATTTTGTCTTTGCTCACTGTAACTGCGGGCTTTGCTGCTGCTTTCTCTTCTTTGAGATGGCAGAAGTCGCGAGAGATGTACACGGGAGTTCCAAGATAACTGATTTTGTAGAAGTTACCCGATGTGCCCAGGTAAGTGAGTGTAGCACCCTTGGCGGGATAGACGGGTTTGCCGTCTACACCGGTTACGATTTCGCCTGAGGTTGAAGGAGACATGCGCATGCGTACGTGTACGCCGTCTACAACAACTACGGTAGCCATTGCTGCCGATACGCAGAGCACTACAGCTGCGATGAGTGATAGAATTCTTTTCATTGTAGTAATTATTTAATATTTGTTTATTTGATTACGTTCTTGTGAGCCTTTTTCTCAAAGGGGAGGTTGTCCTGTTCCTCGTCGAGGATAGTGACCTTCATGCCTACGTAAGCATATTTCTCCTTGAGGTTGATGATGTCCTTGTCGCGCAGACGTATACAACCCTCGCTGGCACGCCCGGGTACGCTCTCCTCGTTATTGGTGCTGCCGTGGATACCGATGCCGCTGTGGCCGGGTGTCTTGAGGCGGAGGAACCAGTTACCGTATGACTTGATGCTGCCTCGGCCGTCCTTAAAATCGTGTTTCCAGCCCGATGCGTCCTGTATCATTGTGATTGAGAAAGGCTTGCCAGCGGGGCTCGACGGTGTCTTCATGTCACCCGAACGCTGCTTCTGGCCTTTGTTCTTGCTCAGGCACACGGGATACTTGGCAAGCAGCAGTGTGTCACNNNNGTGTCACGTCCTGTAGTGCCATATACATAGAGGCGCAGGTCTTTCTTGCTAATCACAATGAAGGCGCTGCCCTTGTCAATCTTTATGTCGGTGTTGTAATGCGCGGCCTGGTCTTCCTTGCTGCCGGCCAAGTTCTGGTCTACAACCTGAGCGCTGGCCATTGTGCCCATCATCAGGGCAAAAATCATTAGATATTTCTTCATATTCTGTTGTGTCCTGTATTATTAGGACTTAATTTTTCTGTTATGGTTTAAATATACGGATATGTAACATCCCACAGGAACAAGGCGTTGCCGGGCATTGACATGCCGGCCTGGCAACGGTCTTTCTTCTCGATGATGTCGCAGAACTGCTCAACCGTGATCTTGTGGCAACCAACCTCGACAAGCGTACCCACGATGGCGCGCACCATGTTGCGCAGGAATCGGTCGGCAGTCACGGTAAACACCCATTGCCCGCCCTCTTGTTCCCAGCGTGCATGGGTGATGCGGCAGTTGTTGGTCTTTACGTCGGTATGCAGTTTGCTGAACGACGTAAAGTCGGTGTACTGCATCATTCGCTCGGCGGCCTCGTTCATCAGATCGTAGTCAAGATTCCAGCGGCAGTGCCAACTGAGCGGATACAGGAACGGAGACTTGGCTGTGTGGACGAAGTATTTGTAGGTGCGCGATGTGGCGTCAAAGCGGGCGTGGGCATCGTCGTGAACAGCAAAGATGCGCTCAATGGCGATGTCCTTGCACAGGATGCTGTTGAGGTTGTGGGCCAGTCGGTCGCAGTCGGCGACGGGTTGCTCTACATCAAAGTGGGCATACATGGTCGCGGCGTTAACGCCCGCATCGGTTCGCCCCGCCCCAACAATCGAGATGGGCACACGCAGCACCTGGGAGAGCGCTTTCTCAATCGTCTCCTGCACCGATGTATCATGGGGTTGAATCTGCCACCCGTGAAACTCGGCTCCGTTATATGCCAACTTTATAAAATACCTCATCTTTTATTTATCGCACAGATTTAGTTGTACCTCTCGCAGAACCCGCAGAACTCGCAGATTTTTAAATATCTGCGTTTTCATCAAGATTATTTACAATACGGGTAATGCCTAAATCAATATCGTGCTCATTAAAATTTACTAAATATCCCACCCTTTTGTCTGCAAGCCTTAAATAAGAAAGAAGTTGCTTTTTGTGTACCTGCAAAACGGTCTCTACCGATTTCAACTCAATTACCACAGCGTTGTTTACCAAGATGTCTATTCTTAGGTCTGTCCCCAAATTCTGCCCTTTATAAAGTATAGGGACTGAAACTTGGCTTTGAACATGAAGACCCCGTGATTGCAACTCATATATAAGCGCCCGTTCGTAAACGGATTCAAGTAAACCCGGACCGAGCTGCTTATACACTTCGTAAACACAGCCGCGAATGATATATGTAAGTTCCCTGTATGTCATGAAACAAATATAATAAAATCTGCGAGTTTTGCGAGTTCTGCGAGAGGTAAAACGTGTTCTGTGCGATGAAATGCGAGTTCTGCGCGAGACCCAACTAAGCAAAGTGGTTGGTTACTTGTTGTGCTCGAGGTAGGTATACCCATAGAGACCCGAGCGGTAGTTGCGCACGAACTCATTTCCCTCCTCGCTTGTGATCTTGCCCAGACGTATTGACTCGGTTACCCACATCTCAACGTTACGCACGAGTTGCTTGGGGCTGAACTGAACATAGTCGAGCACCTCGGCAACAGTCTCGCCGTCGATGACCTGGTTTATCTCGTAGCGGTCCTTGTACACGTCGATGTGCACAGCATTGGTGTCGCCGAAGAGGTTGTGCATGTCGCCCAGGATTTCCTGATAAGCACCCACAAGGAATACACCCAGATAATAGGGCTCGCCCTCCTTGAGTGCATGCACCGGGAGCGAGTGGGTGATACCCTGCGGAGAGATGAAATTGGCAATCTTGCCGTCGCTGTCGCAGGTGATGTCCTGCACGGTGGCGCGGCGGTTGGGCTGCTCGTTGAGGCGCTGCAGCGGCACAACGGGGAATACCTGGTCGATTGCCCATGAGTCGGGCAACGACTGGAACAGAGAGAAGTTGCAGAAGTATTTCTCGGGGAGCATCTTCGAAACGCTGTTGAGTTCCTCGGGTGCGTGCTTCATGTCGTTGACGATAGAGTTAACGTCGCGGGCAACACTCCAGAACAACTTTTCAACCATTGCGCGGGTGCGCAGGTCAATGAGGCCCAGAGAGAAGCGGTCGAGTGCCTCTTCGCGTATCTGCAGCGCGTCGTGCCAGTCCTCGAGCAGACGAGCCTTGTTTATCTTGTCCCAAATCTCATACAGGTCGCGCACCAGTTCGTCGTCGTCGGGGGTGACAACATCCACGTTGTCGTCCCACTTGGGCAACTGTGCGGTCTCAAGAACGTTCATCACGAGCACACTGTGGTGGGCGGTGAGTGAACGGCCGCTCTCGTTGATGATGTTGGGGTGGGGCATACCATTCTTGTTGCATGCGTCGACAAATGTGTAGACGGCATCGTTGACATACTCCTGTATCGAGTAGTTCATCGAGTAACCGCTGGCACTGTTGCGTGTGCCGTCGTAGTCAACGCCCAGTCCACCGCCTATGTCGATGAAGTCGATGTTGTAACCGAGCTTGGCAAGCTGGATGTAGAACTGCGATGCCTCGCGCAGTGCATTCTTGATGCGGCGTATCTTGGTAATCTGGCTGCCTATGTGGAAGTGGATAAGCTTGAGGCAGTCCATCATGTTGTTGGTCTTGAGGTAGTCGAGCGCGGTAAAGAGTTCGCTGGTATTGAGGCCGAACTTGCTGCGGTCGCCTCCGCTCTCTTCCCACTTACCGCTGCCGCTGCTCGAGAGCTTGATGCGGATGCCTATGTTGGGGACAATGCCCAGGCGCTTGGCGATGGTGTTGATGAGCACGAGCTCGTTGAGTTTCTCCACAACGAGGTAGATGCGGCGGCCCATCTTCTGTGCCAGCAGTGCAAGTTCCACGTAGCCCTCGTCCTTGTATCCGTTGCATATGATGAGCGAGTTGGCGCTGATGTCGGCCATGTTGATGGCGAGCACCGCATGGAGCTCGGGCTTAGAACCAGCCTCAAGGCCTATGTTGAACTTCTTGCCGTGACCCACAATCTCTTCTACGACCTGTCTCATCTGGTTCACCTTGATGGGGTAGATCACGAAGTTCTGGCCGGTGTATTCATATTCCTTGGCTGCGCGCTTGAAGCAACTTGCCAGTTTCTCGATACGGTTGTCCAGGATGTCGGGGAATCGCAGCAGTATGGGCGCCGTGATGTTGCGTGTGCGCAGTTCGTCCATAACGTCTACCAGGTCGACGGGCACACAGCTCTGCTTGGGAGTCACTGTGATGTGGCCGCGGTCGTTGATAGAAAAATACTTGAGACCCCATCCGTTGATGTTGTATAGCTCGGCGCTGTCCTCAATGCGCCATTTGTTAATGCTTGCCAATTTTTTAGTTAGTTTTTAGTTGGTTAAACAATTATATAACACCATGCCGGCCGGCGCCTTTTGCGCCTACGACACCTAATTTGTGCAAATTTAATGAAAAAAGAGGGGGTGGCAAAGGTTTTTTTGAAGTTTTTGGTCTTTTTTTTCGTTATTTGCCTTTTTTGAACACACCCTTTAGGGTGAAATGCCATTTTTTTAATTGCATTGTACCGTATCTTGGGACATTTGATTTTATGTACAATTTTTTCGTTTTTTTAGTTGGTCTTTTTGAGAATTGGTTGTATCTTTGCACCCGGTTTTATACCTAATGGAAGTTATGAGCGAATCGGTATTGATGCATATCAGATCTCTTTGTTATGGCATTAACGTTGCTGTATACGCCGCCTTTGTTGTGAGGATGGTGGATAGTATGCATCGTCAATCCTCGCCGCATGCCCGCTTTGCTTTCCGTTGCTCGGTGGTTACTCTTATTGCGCTGGTGCTTATCAACTGCACTTGGTTCGTGTTTGACTATCTTGACAAAAACACCGATGTGTGGCTCACCGAGCATCAAACTTTACACTGGTCACTTCACATTGCCGAGATGTTTGTGGTGCCTGTTATGGGTGCTGCATTGCTGTGTATTTCCCGCCTTAAGAAGTTCAGTCCAAAGGCTATGCTGTTGTGGATGCTTCCGTTTGTATTGCTGTTTGCTCTCTATCTGGCAACGTCATGCGATGCGCTATTCTACATAGCATTTGGGTGCATGACAGTATATTGCATTGGCATCTTCATCGCAGTGGTTTACTATGTGCGCCATTACCAGACCCTGCTTAACAATACCTATGCCAATACTTCGCAACGTGGAGTAAACTGGCTTCTCAGGCTCCTGCATTGCTTCGCATTGCTGTTCTTCTTTTGGCTTACGATGGACTTCATCGTGGGTACAATCATGGCCGATATCGTTTATGGATTATTTGGTATACTGCCATGGGCATATTTTGTGAACAGGATGCGCAAGCAGAACTTTGACATTCGCATCATGCGCGAAATCGTCGAGAGTGGAGAGGATGAGTCGGACAATGACGAGGATGGCCCGACCGGGGAAGACTCTAACGATTCTGCTCCTGTGCCTAATGTGGTGCAACACCTCGACCTTACTCCTCACTCTGCGCTCAAGAAGTGGCAGGAACCCGAGTTTGACGAGGCGGTGCGCAGTTTCTGCAGCGACCGCAGTAACTTTACCAACTCCGAACTTAGCGTTCAGGATGTGGCTAACGGGGTTGGCAGTAACCGCACCTATGTGTCACGCTGGTGCAAGGAACAGGGTACCGACTTCAGCAGCTACATTACCGATATCCGACTCGTGTATGCCGAGCAACTGCTCGTCACAACCGATAAAACCATTGTGGAGATTGTTGACCTCTCGGGGTTCAGCAATCCGCGATATTTCCGTACAGTGTTCGCCGCTAAATACGGATGCCCGCCCAGCGAGTACCGTGCGGCTCGTGCGAGTGTTAACGACAAACAAGAGTGACTATGAGTTTCAGCCTGTTGACACATATCAAGTTTTTCTTCTCGGGAGGTGCAATAGTGTTCTTCCTGTACGTTATGTATATTCTGTTGCCAGCCTACAAGCATCCTAAGAACAAAATCGCTCTTTATGTTATAGGCTTGCTCTTCTGGGCTATGGCTCTGCTCGGAATCGGTTATATACTCAAAGTTGTCATTGACCTTTTGGACCTTTCACCGCACTTCGATATCGCAGGACACGCACGTCTGTGCACCACCTTTATTGAAATGATGGTTGTACCGCTCATGTGCGTTTCCATGCTCACCATGGTTCGACTCAAGGTGCCGCGTTTGTGGATTTTGGCACTAGTCGAACTGCCTATCGTTGTAACAGGATTCATCTTTGCATTTACAGGCAGCTTTCTTGCCATGGATCTCGCTGTGTATTATTCTTTGGCTTACACGCTTGTGAATGTTTTCGGTATCATTACTCACGCAGTGCGTTATCACGAAGTGCTTAACCGCACCTATGCTAACACCTCACAGCGTGGCGTGACGTGGGTGGTTATTACGCTTCTATTAATGCTTTCTCTTCTGGCAATATGGATTTTAAGCCGATTCCTCTTCCCGGGATTGCTCAGTAGCACCATTTACATCCCCCTCGATTTGATTCCTTGGATATTCTATTCAAGACGCATTCTACGGCAGAACTATAGCGTAGAGGCAATGGAGGGATTTATTGCCTCCGATTCGCTTTTGCCCGCTTCCGACGACGAGGAAATCCATGCCGACCTTAAGACATGGCAGGAAGAGTACTTCGGCAAGGCTATAGAGGATTATTGCCATAAAGCCGAGAACTTCACCAACCCCGACCTCAGCGTCGTGAACGTAGCCGCCGCAATAGGCAGCAATCGCACCTATGTGTCGCGCTGGTTCAAGGAGCAGGGCAAGAGCTTCAGCACCTATATCTCCGACATCCGCCTCGAATACGCCCAGAGCCTGCTTGTTTATTCCAACTATAACATCTCCGAGGTAGTAACCATGTCGGGATTCTCATCGATACGCACTTTCCGTGCGCTCTTTGTTGCGCGCTTCGGCACCACCCCCAGCGACTACCGCAACGCCAATACCCTCCACAAGTAAAGTACAATAACCACCACCACTACCACTTCCTGTCGTCGTGGTAGAATTCACCGTGCGCCGTGTCCCGGTAAAGGGCCATCGCGTGCGCCGGTCTCACCGTCGCCATGCCCCCTCTTCAGATGTAGGGACGACGCCCCCGCG
>DCGA01000039.1:21333-21468 GCA_002314465.1 bacterium UBA1790
CTCGTGGCAGGCAAGTCGTTGCCTGTATCACCATGCATTGCATCCCGGTAAAGGGCCATTGTGGACGGCGGTTCCACCGCCGCCATGCCCCCTCTCCAGATGTAGGGACGATGCCCCCGCGCCGTCCGCCTCCCT
>DCGA01000163.1:0-9962 GCA_002314465.1 bacterium UBA1790
TCAATGATGCGGCAGAACTGTTCGATGGTGAGTTTGTGCCGTCCTACCAGCAGCAGGGTGCCTACAATGGCACGTACCATGTTGCGCAGGAAACGATCTGCCTTGATGGTGAATACATACTGATCGCCGTGTTGGTCCCAATGTGCCTCCATGATGCGGCAGTTGTTGGTTTTAACGTCGGTATGCAGTTTGGAGAACGAGGTGAAGTCGATGTAGTTGAAGAGCTTCTGCGCTGCTTCGTTCATCAACGCTATGTCGGGTTCCCAGAAAATGCGGTAGACATAGTCGCGATCAAAGGGCGACTTGCGTGTGGTGACATAATATCTGTACAAGCGGCTCGTAGGGGAAAAGCGTGCATGCGCATCCGCGCGTACAGGTACAATCTTAATAATAGATATGTCGGGTGGCAATACCCCATTGAGTTTGAAGGCAAGACCCTCTAAATCTTCCTTATAGGGAGACTTTTGATCCGTTTGGGGTGCGAGCTCCCTCCCTTTAAGGGAGGGCTGGGGAGGGTCTTCGATCTCGAAATGTGCCACCATGAGACGGGCATGAACACCAGCGTCGGTTCGTCCCGCTCCAACAATGAATAGCTCTCGACGCATCAGCATCGAGAGCTTTTTTTCTATAACTTCCTGCACCGACACTGCATCCGGCTGGTTCTGCCAACCGTGGTAGTGGGTGCCGTCGTATTGCAGATAAATGAAATATCGCAAGTTGTATCTATTGTTAAGTCTACATACCTCCTGACCCCCTCCCTATGAGGGAGGGTTGGGGGAGGGTCCTTTTATGCAATGCGGCGTGAGCCGTCGCCAATCACAACTGGGATAACGATAGGCTTCTTGCCATACTTGGCTTCGAAACGCTCAACAGCGGTCTTGGTGAAGAGATCGTAGAGCTCTTCGCGAACGAGGTTGATGGTACAGCCACCGAAGCCGCCGCCCATAATACGAGAACCGGTAACGCCGCAGTCGAAGGCAACATCGTTAAGGAAGTCGAGTTCCTCACAGCTTACTTCGTAATCCTTGCTCAGACCCTGGTGGGTCTCGAACATCTTCTGACCTACGGTCTCGTAGTCGCCCTTCTCGAGTGCGTCGCAGACAGCGAGTACGCGGTCCTTTTCGCCCATGACGAAGTTAGCACGCTGGATATCTACTGGGTTGCACTCAGGCTTCACGCCGTCGATCTGCTCCCAAGTGCAGTCGCGCAGGGTCTGTGCATTGGTGCCATACTTGGCGTTGATGGCTGCTACAACGTTCTCGCAGCTCTTGCGGCGATCGTTGTATGGTGAACCAACGAGCTCATGCTTTACGCAGCTGTTGATGAGAACGAGGCGATAGCCCTTAGGATCCCAAGGGAAGTACTGGAATTCGCCGCTCTGGCAGTCAAGACGCATGAGGCAGCCCTTCTTACCGTGTACGCTGGCAAACTGATCCATAATACCGCAGTTTACGCCGATATAGTTATGCTCGGTTGACTGGCCTACCTTTGCAAGGTCCATCTTACCGATCTTGTTGTCTCCAAAGAGGTCGTTGATAGCGAAAGCAAAGCAGCTCTCGAGAGCAGCTGAGCTCGACATGCCGGCACCAAGAGGTACATCTCCTGCAAATGCGCAGTCGAAGCCCTGTACAGGTACACCAAGCTTCTCCATCTCCTTAGCTACGCCATAGACGTAGCGGAAGTGGCTTGCGTGTGGGCCTTCGCCGTCGATAGAAAATTCGTCATAGTCCTTCAAGTCGATAGAATAGGCACGGATGGTGCGTGTGCCATTAGGTTTAACCTCTGCCATCATTCCCTGCTGAACTGCGCCTGGAAATACGAAGCCACCGTTGTAGTCGGTGTGCTCGCCAATGAGGTTGATACGACCTGGGCTGGCATAAACATAGCCAGTCTCACCATTAAAATGCTTCGCAAATCGCGAACGTACGATTTCGATATCCATGGTTAAAAAAATAAGATTAAATTAGTATCAGATTAGTTATCACGTGAATTTTATGGTATGTTGAAAAAGGAAGAAAGTTAGAGAATTAAAAGTATCAGTAAGTAGATAATAAACAAAGACCGATTGCTTTTAATTGTCTAACTTTATCCTTCTGGATTCAAAAGAGATGAATACAGATTAAGCCTTCTTAGCGAGGTACTCAGCCATTGCATTGGCCTGAGCCTCCTGGAGCTTGGTAGGCTTGTTGAATGGAGTGTGGAAGCCGAAAATCTTGCGGCGCTTCTTCTCTGACTTTGCCATTTTTGCTTTAGGATTTAATTGTTAATATTGATTTTTGTTACTTCGTCGAAAACTCGTAAACGCAAACTGAGTAGTACTTCTCTCCTGGGCAGAGGATAGGTGACTCGAAGTTTGGCTGGTTGATTGAGTCTGGATGCTTCTGGCTCTCAAGGCAGAGAGCAGAACGGCGTGGGAAGGTGTTGCCGAGGGCACCGGTGAGACCAGTGAGGAAGTTGCCGGTATAGAGCTGCATGCCTGGCTCATTGGTGTAAGCCTTCATCACGCGGCCGCTCTTTGGCTCCTCAACGGTAGCAACGAGCTTCAAGCCCTTCATGCCACGCTGATCAGCACTTGCCTGGTTGACTACATAGCAGTGGTCGTAACCTGCACCATAAACGATCTGGGTGTCATCGCAATCAATGCGCTCACCGATGGTGTGTGGAGTGCGGAAGTCGAATGGAGTTCCCTCAACAGAGGCACGTTCGCCGGTTGGAATAGCACCTGCATCCTGAACTGGGATATACTGCTCGCAGTTCATGGTGAGCACGTGGTTGTAGACGGTTGGAGTCACCTTCTGAGCACCTTCGAGGTTGAAGAAGCTGTGGTTGGTGAGGTTTACGATAGTCTCCTTGTCGGTAGTTGCGCTGTAGTCGATTGCCAGTGCATTGTCTTCGGTAAGAGTATAAGTTACCTTAACCTTAAGAGTGCCGGGGAAGCCTGCAAAGCCGTCGGGGTCGGTATAAGTGAGTTCGAGAGTGTGCTCGTCAACCTGGTTGGCATCCCACACCTGTACGAAGTAACCCTCGTCGCCGCCGTGGAGGCAGTGGCCGTAGTTGTTCTGTGGAAGCTGATACTCTTTTCCGTCAACTGTGATTTTGCCGTTTTCGATGCGGTTGCCATAGCGGCCGATGAGTGCGCCGAAGTTGTTGCCAGCGTTGTTGAGGTAGCCACCTATTGAGTCAAAGCCGAGCACTACATCCTGGTAGTTGCCGTCCTTGTCGGGAACCATAACCGACACGATGCGTCCGCCGTAGTTGGTAACGCACACTTCCATGCCGCTCTGGTTGGTGAGTACATACAGGTCAACAGCCTTGCCGTTTACTGTAGTTTGGAAGTCGGCCTTCTTGAGGCCCGACTTTGTTGCTGTCTCTGTTGCAGTCTGTGTACATGAAATCATGCACATTGTTGCGATTGATGTCAATAGCAACGAGAAAAATTTAGTTTTCATAAAATGATATTGTTTTTTATGGTTTAAAAAAATTATTTCAGATTTTTGATTGCCTCGATACTGTCGGCGCATATCTGTGTGACATAGGCCCAGTCGTTTGCCGCAACTTTGTCCTTGGGGAACAACTTGCTTCCCATTCCCACGCAGAATGCTCCTGCCTGGAACCAGCCCTTGAGGTTTTCGCTTGTGGGAGCCACACCGCCTGTAACCATGATTCTTGTCCAGGGCATGGGAGCCATCACGTCCTTAACAAAGTTGGTGCCGTAAACATCTCCGGGGAAGAGTTTCACTACCTCGCAGCCCGCTTCCTGGGCATTGGCAATCTCGGAAACCGTACCGCAGCCGGGGATATAGGGAATCTGTCGTCGGTTACACAGTGCGGCTACCTGCGGGTTGAAGCATGGACCTACGATGAAACATGCGCCCATCTGGATGTAAAGGGCCGCTGTGGGTGCATCGGTGACACTGCCTGCGCCCATTGCAAGTGCGGGGCAGTTCTCGGCTGCATACTTCATGCACTGGGCAAACACCTCGTGGGCAAAGTCGCCTCGGTTGGTAAACTCGAATGAGCGTACGCCGCCATCATAGCAGGCTTTTATCACTTTCTTGGCTGTTTCTACGTCTTTGTTGTAAAACACGGGGACCATGGGGGTCTGCTCCATGTTTTTCAATACAGATAATTTATCAAATCGTGCCATATAATTATTATATCCGGTAGGTTAAGTATTAACGTTGAATGCGGCCATTTGCATTACCGCCGGCGAGGGCAGCAACCTCCTCGGCTGTTACCATGTTGAAGTCGCCATTGATAGTGTGCTTGAGAGCCGACGCTGCTACTGCAAACTCAAGTGCATCGCTCATATATTCCATAGTGAGAAGACCGTGGATGAGACCTCCCGAGAAACTGTCGCCACCACCCACACGGTCGATGATGGGAACGATGTCGTAGCGTTTAGACACGTGGAACTCGTTGCCGTCGTATATCATTGCCTTCCATCCGTTGTGTG
Organism: bacterium UBA1790; assembly: GCA_002314465.1. Taxonomy (GTDB): domain Bacteria; phylum Bacteroidota; class Bacteroidia; order Bacteroidales; family Muribaculaceae; genus Sodaliphilus. The sequence continues at coordinate 4,457 of DCGA01000163.1, forward strand.
ATGCGCTGATAGACTCGCGAAGGGTAGAGACAACATACTTGAAGCCGAAAGCCTCGCGCATCTGGCGGAATATCTCTTTGTAACCCTCGGGATTGGTTTCTCCGGCTTCGATGTCGGCATCGGGCTTGAATCCTAAGCACAGATGGGCATCTTCCTCATTGCCGATGCACACATCCACATACTGCATGAGGGGGCGCATCACGGCCTGGGCCTGCTCTGATGTCCAGAGTTTCTTCCTGAAGTTAAGGTCAACCGACACGGTGACGCCGTGTCTCTTTGCAGCCTCACATGCGAGGCGGGTAAGTTCTGCGGCATGGGGCGACAATGCGGGGGTAATGCCCGACCNNNCCGACCAGTGGAACCAGTCGGCGCCTTCCATTATGGCATCGAAATCAAAGTCCTCGGGGGTTGCTTCGCTTATTGAAGAATGTGCGCGGTCGTAAATTACCTTAGAGGGACGGATGCTTGCACCTGTCTCGGCATAGTAAATACCCACGCGCTCGCCGCCACGGGCGATGTACCGGGTGTCTACTCCATAACGGCGCAGTGCATTGATTGCGCTTTGGCCTATTTCGTGTTTCGGCAGTTTTGTCACATATATTGCTTCGTGGCCATAGTTGGCACAACTTACAGCAACATTAGCCTCTCCGCCTCCGTATATGGTATCGAAGCGGTCGGCCTGAACAAATCTTACATTGCTGCCACTGGGAGTGAGTCGCAGCATGATCTCGCCTAATGTTATTATCTTTGCCATTGCAATTAATATATTAATGTGTAATTATTTCACAAGGGGGCCAATGTCTTGGCGCGCCGTAACGATGGGTTTGAACCTGAACTTTGTGGCCTCGGGACCCGGGAACGCTTTGTCGGCAAACCAGAATACATGGCTTATTGCAAATCGTTCAAGTGTTTTCTTGAACTCAGAGGTGTTTCCCGTAGGAACGCTGGTGCAGAAGATGGGACGGCCAAACTTGTAGCACAACGCTATGAGCCAAGCGGTCTCGGGCATTGGCTGGGTTGATGCGAACGACACCACATCCGACATGCTCCATATGCGGTAGCACAATTCGTCGCTGCTCCCCGCAGGGTAACTAAGGTGGTCCCATCCTGCCCATTCTCCGTGAACCATTGCCTTACGGTAGTCAAAGTCGGTTGCAAACGGGGTAACGTTAACCGCGGGAGTTGCGGTAAGCGGTTGGCATGCAAAGGGACGGCGAGCATGGGCAAACAGTTTCTCAACAAATGCGTAGACATTTTCCTTGTCGGCGCGTTTGTCGCCGGGACGATTGTAAAGGTCCCATGCCACAATGCGGGCATCACAGTAGTAATGCTCAATCACAAGTGATACGTATCGGAGAACCGAATCCTCATTGCACGCTGCATCCAGGTCGCTGTCGTCAAGCAAAACGGGCATTACCCTCAGCCCCTTGGCATCGGCATCTTCCAGCGTTTTGTCAAGGTCGGCGAAGAACTGCTTGCGGTTGTCGCGCCAGCCTTGGTAACTGAGCTTTACGCGAATGGCGTTGAATGCGTCATTGCCGCCGTCGTGCAACGCCGAGTCGGTATTGTATCCCACGATAGGACCCAGTGCCACCCATTTCCAGGCGCGCTCATGGTTCCATCGGTCTACCTTGGTGATGCCCGGGTCTATTGTCTCGCCTTGGATGCAGAATGTGAAGTCCTTAACCATCTGCAACTCGCGGTAGTCGATTATATCACCGTCGCTGTAAAGTACATTATGGAACTGGGGTTCATAGGGGTCGATGGTAGTCTTCTTCCAGGGAATCTCCCAGTTGCAGTCGTTGTTATACATACCCCATATGTAGAAATGGACGTGCTCTTGTGCAAATACCGAGAGAGAACGTGGTATACCCGAGCCATCGACTCGAGTCATGCACTCGGAACAAACGATGGGGCGGTCGCTTATGTTGCGCAGGTAATCAAGCAGTATCCTTACGTTATTGCCATTGTCGGACGCGCAGTCATATGAGTGGAAGTTGTGTATGTCCATGAGGCTCTCTACCTCGGTAATGCGCTTGAGGGCTTTGTTCGAAGGATTGGGGACGTCCCAGAAGATGGAACTTGTGATGGGTTGGGTTGCACCTGCCTCATAACACCAGCGTGCCATTTTCTCGATGAGGTCCATTGATGCGTATGTATCTTCCTTGTCGAAGTAGTCGGGCTCGTTCCACAGGTCCCAGTAGGCGATTGTCTTGTTTCCGGTGAATGCTGTGATGAGGCGCTTGGTCGCATCTTCATAGTCCTTGATGTCCTGGGGGCGTTTGTGCTTTTTAGAATAGAAATAGCGGTCACGCACATAACTGAGTACGGGAGACACGGTCATGTTGTATTTGCGTGCTGTTGCAATCATTTTACCCAGCGATTCTATCTGCTTGTCGCAGCTGCCGCTACCCACCCAGAATCTCACGCTGTTGAATCCGAGTTCCGACGCTTTTCTCAATATGTCATCGGTGCTCATTCCGGGATAAGCGCCATAGGGTTCGTTGAATCCTTTGATGACACCTATCTCGTCCTGCCACTGCCAAGCCTCCTGGGGGGTGTATTGATTTCGTGCAAAGCACGAGAGAATGCAGAATGATAATATAGATACTAAAACTAAGCGCATATAGTTACTCGTTTTTTGCAAAAATAAAAAAAATACTTGCCACTACTAAAAAAAATGCCGAAAAGTATATATAAAATAAAAATAATTTCCGTATTTTTGCATTCAATAAAATGTTGCAACATGGAAGACGGTAAAAATATATCGCTTTGGCGATTTCTTGACAAAGTTGTCGACAATATGAAAAGCGGCCGATTGGCCGATGTTTTTCGTATTGTTTCGTTCTACGGCAATGAATCATTTGGTCCCCATAATCACTTAAGAATCGAAATCAATTATGTAAAGAAGGGCAAGTGCATAATGGAGATGGGAAACGAGTGTGTAACCTTCGACGAGGGCGAAACTATGGTTGTCTTGCCCAATGCCATCCACAAATTTACTGCCGGTCCCAAGGGTACCACGCTCATTCAACTTGAATTCTTGCCCGAGCTGATGCAGGGATTCGGCATGGACCTGTTTGAGGAAAACGAGGGTGAAGGTGAGTTCAACCTGTTCTCTTCCCAGCACACCCTCATAAAGATCGTTAGCAGCAATTCTATTTATTCGGTTATCAGGCATATAATTAACGAACTTGACAATAAGAGGGTATACCACAAGCATCTTGTTGTAATGTTATATGCCGAGCTCATGCTCATTATTTATAGGCACATGAAAGAAAACATTTTGCCGTTATACAATAACGAGTCGCTCAAGGATGCGGTGATTTACATCAGGCGTAACTATACGCATGACATTAGTCAGGCTCAGATTGCCGAGAGCGCGGGCATAAGCGACCGATATCTCCGAATGTTGTTTAAAAAGCACTTTGGCATTAACCCTCTTGACTTCCTTACCCAGATTAGAATAAACAAATCTATTGAGTTGCTCAAGAACACCGACATGTCAATTAAGGAGATAGGATATAAGTGCGGGTTCAACTCGCCCCAATACTTCTGTAAGGTCTTTAAGGAGAAGACGGGCATATCTCCCAGGGATATCAAAAAACTTTAATTCCGTTTTTTTTAATTTCTTGAATTTACATTACCAATTTTTATAATAGATACGCAGGATAGTTCTGCGTATTTTTTTTGTTTAGGTAGTAATTTTGCAAGTGACGAAATGCCTTAAAAACTTGATATAACTATACATTAATTATATATATGAAACTTTGGAATACCGATAAAGAGTTGTTCGCACTTGTTCGCGACGAACTCTATACTGCAGTTGTTGGTGACATTATGGACAAGATGGGTTATCTTCATCAGTTTCTTTGTCCGCAAATCCGTCCTTTGAACGATTCTATGTTCATCGTGGGTCGTGCAATGACTGTTCTTGAGGCCGATGTTCTCGCTCACGAGGCTTCTGAAGGCCAAAACAGTATACTCACTAAGTCTTTCGGATTGATGCTCGAGGCTCTTGACAACCTTCGTGAAGACGAGGTTTACATTTGCTCGGGTTCTTCTCCCCGTTATGCGCTTTGGGGCGAACTCATGGCAACCCGTGCTAAGGTGTGCGGTGCTGCCGGTGCGGTGGTCAACGGTTATTCTCGTGACACCACAGGTATTCTTGCTACCGGTTTGCCTTGCTTCTCTTATGGTCCCTACGCACAAGACCAGGCACCCCGAGGAAAGGTCCTCGACTACCGTGTGCCCATTGAGGTCGACGGAGTGCTCATTAACGACGGTGACATCATCGTGGGTGATATCGATGGCGTGTGCGTTGTTCCCCGTGCCATTGAGGAAGAGGTGTTCACACTGGCGCTCGAGAAAGCTCGCGGCGAGAAGATGGTAAAAAATAAAATTCTTGAGGGTATGCCTTCTAAGGAAGCCTTTGAGAAATACGGCATAATGTAATAATAAAAATATAGGTGATATGAAAATTACTGACGTTAAAGTTTGGTTGGTACAAGGTTTCAAGTACAACTGGACACTGATTAAGATTTATACCGATGAGGGTTACACCGGAGTAGGTGAGGCAACCAACTGGCCTGGTAGCCCCATTGTGTATGCTGCGGCCAAGCATGCGGGTGAGAGAATTATCGGTCTCGACCCCATGAAGACCGACTTTATCTGGACTAAGCTTTATCGCGATCTCAACTGGATTGGCCCCTACGGCGCAAGCCTGTGTGCTATCAGTGGTATCGATATGGCTCTTCTCGACCTTAAGGGTAAAGTGCTGGGCGTTCCTTGCTACGAGCTCCTCGGTGGCGCTTATCGCAAGGATATCCTCCTCTATGCCAACTACTGGTTCACCAAGGGCGGACACAACGAGGCCGACTATGCCGAGCAGGCTAAGCGCGTAGTTGACGCTGGTTTCACCGGACTCAAGTTTGACCCGTTTGCACACACCAACTATTTCTACGGCGACGACCTGTCTTCTAACCTTAACCTCACTCCCGAGCAGCAAGACCTCGCGTTCAATGTATCTAAGACAGTGCGCGACACCGTTGGGCCCAACTTTGATATCATGATTGAGACTCACGCTATGCTCAACTATCGTGTGGCTGTGAAGATGGCTAAGAGAATGGCTGAGCTTGATATCACCTGGTATGAGGAACCTGCCGGCCCCGAGTGCTCACAGACTCTGCGTGCAATGCGTGAGCGCATCCCCTCTGATGTCGCTATCTGCGTGGGCGAGCGTCATTACACTCGTTTCGGCATTCGCTCTATCCTTGAGAAGCACGTGTGCGACGTGATTATGCCCGACATTACCCGTTGCGGCGGCCCGTCGGAGATGAAGCGCATGGCCAACATGGCCGAGGCCTATAATGTCCTTATCGCGCCCCACAATCCCAATGGTCCCCTGTCTACACTGGCATCATCACACGTGTGTGCCGCTATTCCCAACTTCTTCCGCCAGGAATTCATGTTCAACGACGTACCCTGGCGCGACACCGTTATTGAC
>DCGA01000163.1:9996-10939 GCA_002314465.1 bacterium UBA1790
CCTATTTCGGAGATGGTATATGACGGCATGCTTCACCTGTCTGATCGTCCCGGTTTGGGCGTCGACCTCGTTGAGGAAGAGATGGAGAAGCACCCTGGTATCGTAGATAACGCTCCCGATAATTTCTATATTTAATTATGGCAATCAATTTAGATTATAAAGGCAAGGTGGTGGTAGTCACCGGGGTGTCGTCAGGAATAGGCCGTGGTACTATTCTTGAGTTTGCCCGTGCGGGTGCTACCGTTGCCGGCTGTTCACGAACAGAAAGAGACAATCCCTCTATCTGTCAACTCATGAGCGAACTGGAAGCCTTCGGCGCCGATCCTCTGTACGTGCAGACCGACGTTACCAGTGCCGATGAACTTAAGCGTTTCATCGACGCGGTCGTTGAGAAGTATGGCAGGATTGATGTTCTCGTTTCAAATGCAGGACGCAACTATTTCCTTGGTGCCAAGGATTGTGATGAGAATGGTTGGAACGATAACATGAAGCTTAATCTTAAGGCGCATTGGCTGGTAGCACAGCTATGCCGTCCTTATCTTGAGAAGGCCGATGATGCAGCTATTATTCTCATGGGTTCTAATCATGCTTATTATTCAATTCCCGGCTGCTTCCCCTACAATGTGACTAAGGCCGCTATCGTGGGCATGGTGCGTAGCCTTGCTCTTGAGTGGAGTCCCAAGATTCGCACAGTGGGTGTCGCTCCCGGATTTGTTGAGACTTGCGGCAACGACGCATGGTTCAATTCATTCCCCAATCCCGAGGCCGAACGCCAGCGCACTGCCGACTTCCACCCTGTTAAACGCTTGGGCACACCCCAGGATGTAGGCTCGTTGTGTGTCTTCCTTGCTTCGCCATTGGCAGGCTTTATATGTGGCACAACTGTCCTCATCGACGGCGGTCGCTCGGCTGTAATGCAAGATTTCTGATAAGGCATAATGAT
>DCGA01000163.1:10945-20666 GCA_002314465.1 bacterium UBA1790
GATTTAATCAATCTCGAGATATATAATGGAAGCAACTCTTTTATATAGATGTAACGATATCACCGGAGAATCGGCAACGTGGATTCCTGCGACCAACACTTTTATGTGGGTCGATATAGACAACGGTATCCTCCATTGCCTCGATTCGCTGCACAACTGTGTAGAGGACCATCGTTTCCCCGAGATGATTACCTCTATTGTTCCTTCAGGCGACTGCAACAAGGTGTACATCGCAATGAAAAACCGCATCGTGTTGTACGATGTTGTAAACCGTGTATTTGACACTGCGGTAGAGTTGACTCACCTCACGCCGGCTCTCAGGACCAACGACTGCAAGTCGTCGCCCGAAGGCCGCATGTGGTGTGGCATCCTTCACATGAAGAATCATGTAAAGACAGGAAGCCTGTGCGTCATCGACCACGATGGACGTGTTTCAACGGTTCTCGCTGAGCAGAATATTCCCAACGGTATCGTGTGGAGCAAAGACGGAACGCTGATGTACTATGCCGATTCGGGTCGCGGCTGTATCGAAGAGTTTGCTTATGACCAGGCCACAGGAACCGTTTCTCCCACTGGACACGTTATCAATGTCCCCGAGGAGTACGGAATTCCCGATGGCATGACTATCGACGACAACGGTAACCTGTGGGCTGCCCACTGGGGCGGTTTCGGTGTTTACGTGTGGGATGTAAAGACTGGCAAGCTCATCGATAAGGTAGAGGTTCCCGTGCCTAATGCTGCATCGTGCACCTTTGGCGGCGAGAATGGCGATAAACTCTACATTACTACAGCCCGCGATGGCTTGAACCAAGAGGAACTGGAACGTTTCCCGTTGAGCGGCAGCTTGTTTGTTGCTCATGTTGACTCGGTTAAACCAGGTGTCAACCATTATGAATTCAGATTAAAGAACAGTATATGAAACTATCAACAATAGATATTGCAGTATTCATCGCTTACTGCCTCATCGTGTTAAGCGTGGGCCTGTTTGTGTCGTTGAGTTCAAAGAACAAAGACAATGCAAACGGGTACTTCCTTGCCGGCCGCGGTCTCACATGGTGGATTGTAGGTGCATCGATTATAGCGTCTAACATCTCGGCCGAACAATTTGTCGGCATGTCGGGCTCGGGCTATGCAGTGGGTATGGCTATTGCCACTTATGAGTGGATTGCTGCGCTGGGACTTGTGATTGTGGCAAAGTACTTTATCCCCATCTTCCTCAAGATGAAGATATACACCATGCCGCAGTTCCTCGAGAATCGATTTGATAAACGCGTGAAAACCGTCATGGCGTTCTTCTGGCTGCTGGTTTTCGTCTTTATCAACCTGACTTCGATTTTATATCTGGGCGCAATCACTATTGAACAGTTGGTCGGAACACCTTTGTTATATAGCATTATCGGTCTGGCTGTGTTTGCCGCCATCTATTCTATATATGGAGGTCTCAAGGCTGTTGCGGTTACCGATGTTATCCAGGTGGTGTTCTTGATTCTGGGCGGACTCGTTACAGTATACTTCTGTATCGACATGCTCGGTATGGGCGAAGGCTTCTTGGCCGGAGTTAAGAATTTCTTCAATTCTACCCAAGACAAGTGCCATCTCATCCTGGATAAGTCTAACCCCGCTTATGCCGATCTTCCCGGTCTGTCGGTTATCCTTGGCGGACTGTGGGTTGCCAACCTTTACTACTGGGGATGCAACCAGTATATCATTCAGCGTTCGTTGGCTGCCAAGTCTACTAACGAGGCACAGAAGGGTATGCTCTTTGCCGGATACATCAAGATTCTCATCCCCATACTGGTTGTGATGCCCGGTATGGCTGCTTATGCCCTCAATGCTCCCGTATCTAAACCCGACGAGACTTATCCCTGGCTTCTTGCCAACATTATCCCGGTCGGAATCCGTGGACTCGCATTTGCCGCACTCACTGCAGCCATTGTAAGTTCACTGGCATCGATGCTCAACAGTATCAGCACAATCTTCTCGATTGACATTTATAAGGAATACATCAAGAAGGATTGCTCGGAGAAGGGTCTTGTGACAACAGGTCGCGTCACTGCTTTTGTGTCACTCGTGATTGCAGTGTGCATCGCTCCCTTGCTTGCCGACCTCGACCAGGCATTCCAGTACATCCAGGAGTTTACCGGTTTTATCAGCCCGGGTGCCCTGGCAATCTTCCTTGCGGGCTTTTTCTATAAGAAAGCCAATGCCAAGGGTGCTCTCATCGCTGCTATCGGCACATTCGTCTTGTCGGTTGCCATGAAGTTTGCCCTGCCCGAGTTGCCTTGGATGGACCGCATGGGCATCGTATTCCTGAGCTGCTGCCTGCTCATCTTCTTGTTCCGCAGCAAGACACCCAGCGAGAAGGCAATTACTATTACTAACGATTTATTCCGCACAAGCAAGAGCTTCAACATATTGTCGCTTGTTCTCCTGGCAATCTTGGTGGGCATCTACTTGGTGTGGTGGTAACAGAGATAATTATTCATTTATTAATATAAACCAATTTGTGACATCATGAAACGTTTATTTTTAACTCTTCTTGGGCTCATGGTCTTTGTGGGACTGTTTGCTCAAACGGTCAAAGTGACCGGTAAAGTTACTGATGCTACTGGACAGGCATTGATTGGCGTCAATGTTTCGTCTCAGTCTAACAAATCACTTGGTACAATTACCGACGCTAACGGTAACTTTACACTCAACACTTCTGTTGGTGACAAGCTTACTGTTTCTTACGTAGGTTATGAGAAGCAAGTGGTTGCTGTGACATCTTCTTCAAAGGAAATTAATGTTACCCTTAGCGAAGATGATGTGGTTCTTAACGAAATGGTCGTAATCGGCTATGGTACTGCAAAGAAGAAAGACCTTACCGGTTCGGTTGCTACCGTATCGGCTAAGGAACTTGAGAAGACTCCTTTCAGCAGCTTCACAGGTGCGCTGCAGGGCAAGGCTGCCGGTGTGCAGGTTAACCTCAGCGATAACTCTCCTGGTGGCGGCGTTAGCGTCCTCATCCGTGGTCAGGGTTCTATCAATCAGTCAAATGCTCCTATCTATGTAGTTGACGGTGTTATCATGGAAGGTACTCTTCAGAATGTCAATGTAAACGACATCGCTTCTATTGACATCTTGAAGGATGCTTCGGCTGCTGCTATCTACGGTTCACGTGCAGCCAACGGTGTTGTTATCGTTACTACTAAGCGTGGTAAGACTGGCAACGCCAAGGTTTCTTACAGTGGTCGCGTGTCATTCCAGCAGGAGGCTAACCGCCCCAAGATGCTCAACGCTCAGCAACTCGCCGAGATGCGTATCGAGGGTAACGTAAACTCTCAGCTCGACTACAAGTGGTACAGCAACCCCAATATGACAATGGACGAATACCGCACCGATTTCTATGCTCTTAAGGAACAGTACATGAAGGAACTACCTTCTTCTATGTTCTCAGAGGTAGAGCGCAACACCCTTCTCGCAGGTGAGACCTACGACTGGTACAATCAGATTTCAAGAACCGGTATCACCAACGACCACACCGTGTCGGTATCGGGCGCTACTGATAAGACCAATTATTATGTCAGCTTGAACTACTTCAAGCAGGACGGTATGGTTAAGGGTACTGAGTTCCGTCGCCTTAGCTTCCGCACCAACCTTGAGCAGCAAGTTAAGTCTTGGATGAAGGTAGGCGTTAACGCTGCCTATACCGACGCTCTTGCTCGCATGGGTGGCGCAAGCCTTGGTAACGCAATCGCTGCCAACCCCATGTATCCCTTCAAGATTGACGGTAACGATCCTTTGACTCTGCCTTACTACACTGCACAAGGTCAGGCTAACCCCGTTCTTTCTCAGAAGATTCAGAACGACTCTAAGAACTATCGCTTCTCTATGAATGCTTATGTTCAGTTCGACATCACTCCCTATCTCAAGTGGAAGAGCAGCATGTCACTCGACCAGGTTCACACCTTCGCTGGTTGGTTCGCTCCCTCTGACATCTATCAGGGTCAGGCAACACAGGGCGAGGCTCAGATCAAGAACGATACTTGGACTGACTTCATGCAGGAGAACAACCTGACATTTGACAAGGTCTTCAACGAAGATCATCACCTCACAGTGCTCGTTGGTAACACATTGCAGACCAATAACTACTTTGGTAACACTCAGTATGGTTACGGTTTTGCAACCAACGTGATGGGTTACAACAACATCGGTGCTGCTTCTAATATTCCCGTTGCTCGCCAGGGTTCAAGCAAGACCCGCTGGTCTCTCGCTTCTTTCATGGGCCGTATCAACTATGCATTCCAGGACAAGTACCTCTTGACAGTTACTGGCCGTTATGATGGTAACTCTCGTTTCGGTGCCAACAATAAGTGGGGTTTCTTCCCCTCAATCGCTGCTGCTTGGCGTATCTCGGGCGAGGAATTCATGAAAGACCTCACTTGGATCAACGACTTGAAGCTCCGTGTAGGTTATGGTGAGTCTGGTAACAGCACTTCGGCTGCTTATGCTTCATTCACTAAGCTTTCTCCGGGTGTAACTGTTGACTATCAGGGCAAGCCCGTTAACACTATTATGAACACCGACCAGTACATGGGTAACCCCGACCTCCGCTGGGAGCGTCAGCAACAGATTAATGCCGGTCTCGACTTCACCGCATTCCACAACCGTTTCCACATGACTGTTGATGTTTATAAGAAGAACAGTAAGGACCTTATCCTCACAACTGCACTTCCCGTTACTACCGGTTATCTCAACATCTTCTCTAACGTAGGTGAACTTGAGAACAAGGGTGTCGAGGTTTCTCTCGGTGGTCGCATTATCGACACCAAGGACTTCTCTTGGGATTTCGACGTAAACTGGACTCACAATGCCAACAAGCTCGTCGCTCTCTACGGTGGTCTTGACCACAAGATTAACGACGCTTCTAATCCTACTGGCGCAGGTTGGTGGGTTGGTAAGCCCCTCGGTGTTATCTACGGTTATCGCTACGAAGGTCTCTGGCAATGGGACGACGACCGCGAAGCTATGGATATGCTTAAGGACGGTTGGAAAGGTGGCGACACTTACTATCCCGGTGAAAACAAGATTAAGGACCTCGACGGTGATGGTGTCATCACTACCGAAGACCGCGAAATCATCGGTTACACCGATCCTAAGTTCTATGGTGGTTTCACAACTACTTTCCGTTATAAGAACCTGAGCCTCAACATGGCATTCAACTATGTATATGGCAACGACGTTTGGAACCGTTCTTACCACGAGTACACTCTCAATGCTGGTTACGGAACTATCAACCTGCGTGAGGATGCTCTCCAGCGCTGGACTGTTGACAACACCAATACCGACATGCCTCGTGCACACTCTAACAACCTGAACCGTATGGCTGTTTCAAGCCGTCTGGTACAGGATGGCTCTTACCTCCGTTGCAAGGTGGCTACTCTTAACTATCAGGTTCCCGCTACTCTTATCAACCGCATTGGTCTGAGTGACCTTAACGTTTATGTTTCGGCTGAGAATTTCTTCACTCTCACTAAGTACAAAGGCCAGAACCCCGAATCTGTTAGCGCTGGTTACGACGAGAGCTATCCCAACGCTCGCTCATTTGCTTTCGGTGTTAACCTGAGCTTCTAATCAATTCATTATTAACAATTAAAGATATTAATCATGAAAAAGTCATATATCAAATTATTATTATGCGGCTTGATGCTTTCGTCAATGACTGCATGTAACGACTTTTTGGCCGAAGAACCCGAGAACTTCATGTCTGCCGAGTCAGAAGGTGTAGACGAGAACCTCTTGGAAGCCGAAATTCAGGGCGCTTATAAAGCTGCTTTGTGGTATAGAAATGGTCGTCAGGGTTTCCTCGGCTTTACTGGTACCGATGAGGCTCGTGGTAAGACTGTAGAGGTTAACTACTGGGCTGAGCAGGGTGCGATTGACAAGTATAATGCTTCTCTCAATGCCGACAACTGGCTCACTAAGTATTATTGGGATGCCGCTTACTTCGGAATCTCTCGTTCTAACAACGCTATTCGCGCTGCACGCAAGATCCAGGGTAAGACTGAGGAATGGTGCAAGAGCAAGGAGGGTGAAGCTCGTTTTATGCGTGCGCTCAACTACTTCATGCTGGCTCAGTACTTTGGCGATTGTCCTCTCATTACCGATGAGACTCCTCTTTCGGCAAAGCCCAACTATCCCCGTGTAGACAAGGCCAAAATCTATGAATACATCATTGAAGATCTCACTTTCTGTGAGAACAACCTCAAGACCGACTATCGCGTTGGCCGCCCCACTGTAGGTGCTGCAAAGGCTATGCTGATGAAGGTTTACATGTATGCTCCCGTTTCATGCGGCAAGCGTAACTACTCTCTGGCTAAGCAGAAATTCGAGGAAATCGAGAAACTCAATGTTTACAAGCTGCAGGAAAACTATGCCGACCTCTTCGATCCTAAGTTTGAGAATGGCGTTGAGTCTGTATATGAGTTCCAGTTTGAATATCCCGACGAGCCCAACACATTCCAGTACTTCACTGGTTCACGTGCTCTCAGCCAGTTTGAGCGTGCCGGTGGTTTCGGTATCTACCTGCCCAGCGACCGCTATCTTGGTCTCTTTGACTCTGCCGATACTCGTTTTGCTGCTTCGGTAAGAACTGAGTTCTACGATAGTTGGGGTAACAAGCTTGAATGGGCTCCCGATCCCGAGTATATTGCTCCCCACTGCAAGAAGTATGAGGATTACGACCGCGTGATGGCTGCAGGTTCAAGTGCAAAGAACATGTACTACATTCGCTACGCCGACCTCGTGCTCCTGTATGCCGAGATTTTGTGCGACGAGGGTGACCTTGAAGGTGCTAAGGCTCAGATTATGCGTGTACGCAATCGCGCTCATTGCTCTTCGCCCATCACTGCTACCAACAAGACCGACCTCCTTGAGTTTATCTACGAAGAGCGTATGCGTGAACTTGGTATGGAAGGCTGGCGTCGTCAGGACCTTATCCGTCGTGGTGCCGATTACTTCGTTAAGATGGTCGACACTTACAACCCCTTCGCTAAGGGCAATGTTAAGCCTTTCCACGTGTTCTATCCCATTCCCACCAATGAAATCAATACTAACGAAGGTATTTCGATTTCTGACCAGAACGAAGGCTACGGCCCCGTTGGCGAATAATAGAGCAACTATCTAATAGGTATTACTTAATTGCAGATCCGGATATCGTCTGCGGATGATATCCGGATTTTTCAAACTTATAAAAATGAAGCAGTTATCCATCCTTCTATTTGTATTATGTATTTCTCTTTACAGCAGCGCCGTTTCTAAGAAAACGGTGCTCGAGAATGAGTTGGTTAAGATAGAGATTGATTTAAAAATTGGTACGTACAATTGTATAGACAAGGCCACAGGCCAGGTTTGCGTAAAAAATGCAAATTGGAGGGTGGATAATGTGCTTTCTACTAAGACTCTTAACACTGTTGAGTCTTACAAGATTGTAACCGACAGCATGGGACACGGCAAGACTGTTGTAATCTCTTCGGTTGCTAAGTCTAAGATGGTTATGAGGTTTAGCTTCACATTATATGACCATCGTCCTTTTGTTATCATGAAGGGTGGGGTGAAGAACCTCTCGGGCAGCCCCATTCAGGTTAAGGAAATCAGTCCCGTTGAAAACGCAACTCTTTTCGTTGGCAGCGACCTGAAGAAAAACTTCCGACTCGTTGACGGCGAGGGCGGCGGTGCTCCCACTTATGTGCGCACCAAGCCCAATCTCAATTCTCAGAACGATTTAATCATGCACTTCGGCGACGACAATGACTATCGCACTCTTGTTGCCGGAGGTGTGAGCTACAATGAATTCTCCAAGTTTGCAGTTATCGGTGCACGAAACATGCGCGACACCCAGTTGCGCGGCATGTTTGATAAGCAACTAAAGTATGTTGCTTATTATGACTTGGGTGATGACAAGGAATACTTCGATGCAGTAAATCCCTGTATCCAAGTGTCGCAGTCGGCTTCTTTCAAGTTTGATGGAAACCCCGATTATGTCGAGACCAGCACTGTGCTGTGGTCCGACTCTATTATTGACATTTCATTACTCCACCTCGCTAAGAACAAACCCTACGTTGTGGGCCTTAGCTGGTGTGACGACTCCGAATATAGAAAACAAGACGTTTATCTCTGCTATGGGGATAAAAAGGTTAAGTACCTTGCCGATTGCAAGCTCCCCTCTCTTGCCAAGGGGGAGAAGCCCCAGATGTTATTCTTCGAGATTCCCGCCGATGCAGCAGCGCAGAATCCCGTGCTTCGCGTTAAGCGCACAAGCGGTGCCAATGCCGTTGTGAGCGAGGTTGTATTGTACGAGGGCAGGTTAGAGGCTGGCAAGTATTGCAAGGCAATGGACATACTTCCTCAAGAGCCTTCGTTCGACGATGCCAAGCTTCAGTTGTTTGCTGCCGACGAAATCGGCAAACGCATCGATGCCGGCAAGTACTATGAATTTGACAAGGATCTTTTCTACCTTGATTTCACAACAAAGAATCCTGTGAATGCTGCCGAGACCTACGCAGCAACTCTAAAGAAATTCCAGAACATCAATCTCAATTACTATTATTTCCCCACTATCTGTCTGTGGTATGCCATGATGCCCATCTATGGCGGCGATATCGTTATGGGTACCAATGACGCCGTGGGTGCTGTAGATGAGATGAAGCGCGTCAAGGACAGCGGATTCCTGCGTTATACTACTATGGGTATTCGCCTTGTCCCCGACTGCTACGATGAGAGCAACGAGAACGGTTGGTGGGATGATGAGCACTGGCGCCTGCATGGCAGTGGTCCGCAAGGCGACGGCATGGTGCTCAAGGCCGGTCACTACCGCGCTCCCTACGAGACTTCAAAGAGCTGGGCTACGGCTATTCGCGACCTGGGCGGCCTTCCCTTTACCTACTTCCAGACCGCGGTTCGTTCTAAAGACTACGCCGAGGCTTATCCCGAGCACATGCTCTTCAACGAGTCTTATCACAAGATTCCTGCCTATGACTGGCTTAACCGCGGTTTTGCAACCTACGACTTCACCGATGCCGGTTTTATCGCTCACATGAAGGGTGTTTACGCCAACCTCAAGGATGCTAAGATTGCCGGCATGATGTTTGACTATCCTTATACCGGTTGGCCCATATACGGCGGTATGGACGACAAGTACAGCACTGCGGCTGCTTCTTACCGTAATATCTTCCGTTTGGCTCACACAGGTCTCATGGATAACAATTATGTTCACGAGCGCAATCTCAAGTATGGCTCTGACATCGCATTGGGATATGTGTCATCACAGCGCACATGGGGCGATACCGACGTGATTACTCCCGAGATGGTTGCACGCAGTGGCCTACGCTGGTACAAGAACCGTGTGGTTGTAAACTATGACATGGACGCCAAGAACCTGCTCAAGTCGCAGAAGGTGGGTGGCGAAGACGGCATCAACAAGTTGCTCACGATGTCTTACGTTACAGCTTCGCGTCTTCTGCTTGCCAACAGTTTCGGTACACTCGGTGCCAACGAGGTTTACAAGCTCTCGCGCATCTTCCCTTACCATCAGTTCCCCAAGAGTGCACGTCCCCTCGATGCTTTCGTTGCCGACTATCCCCGTGTATATGGCATGGAGCTTACCGGAGACTGGATGTCGCTCACATTCTTCAACGAGGACGAGGAGAACTCTAAGGAAATAAGCATCAGCCTCGACGGC
>DCGA01000089.1 GCA_002314465.1 bacterium UBA1790
TTGCGGGGTCAATGGCGGGAGTGGCTACTATGACTTTAGGTGCAGGAACAGGCTCGGCTTCGGGTTGCTTGTCGCTTTGTGACAAGGCAGCGGTGTCAACACCGTCGAGTGTCTCGCGCAGCAATGTTGCGGCACGTGCGCTCATCTTGTCATGACCTATGGCGCTCATCGCGTCCTCGGCAAGCCACAATGCCACGAGTTCGTCGGCATCGGTCTTTAGCAGTTTGGCGAGTTTGACTACCTGGGCGCGTTTGGGACGGCGTTCACCGTGCTCATAACGGCTATACATGGGAATGTCCACGCCTATGGCTTGTGCCAACTTGCGTTGAAGCAAACCGCGCTCCTGGCGCAGCAGCCTTATTCTTTCGGAAAACAACATAATAGTAGTAGATGTTTGTAATTTGTTATCTGCTGACAAATTTACAAATAACTATTGAAATTTCCAAATGTTTTATCACTCAATATTTAATTTTTTGCGAGATAAAACGTATGCACTTGTTGGCGTTATCATGCCGGCCTTTTCGCTCTCATATCTGCTGACAACAACGCACACCGAGTCGTTCTTATAGGTAAACACATTTTCTTGCGACTCGTTTAGACCTTTTTGCTTGCATGTGGCCTCGGCGTTTTCAATGCGGGCAACGTCAATCGGTTCGTCCATCAGTTTGCGATCGTCGTTTACAAGCACAACGCGGTTTGCGGTTTCTTCCAGTTTCAGTTTTTTGCTGCCGTAACTGTACACATCGCCATAAAAATAAGGATAGCCCTCGCACGAAGCGGGAACGCTCTCGTCGCGTGCCAGGTTCAGGTAGTAATGTTCGTAACTATTTGTTTTGACTTCAAGGATGTTCTCGTCTTTGTTTTTCAACGGTTTGTACTTTTCGCTAACCTCAATGGCGTCACCGTTCTGCTGCAGGTAGTCGTATGCTGCCTTCAGTTCCTTTATTTCATAGGCTTTGCTGTCGACGATTGTCTTGTTATAGGCTTTGAAATGACCTTCACTGTCACGCACTCCCAGCATGTCCATGTACATCTCGAGGCGTTGTGCCTGTGCCTTGAGTCCCAGGTCTTTGGCCGATATGTAAGGGATGAACGAGAACACGGCAAGGGCAACCATTGTAATGCAAGCTGTGATGCACAGGCTGTCGCGGCGACGTGTTGCAAGCAAGACAGAGGTCAGCGTTATTATTGTACCTGCAATTACAAGGTACACACGGCTTTCGGTGAACGAATAGGCTCCTATGCGGTAACACACTCCCCACCAGAACAGCACAAGAAGCGGTATGCTTATGTAGCTGAAGTAGCGGTAAAACCAGTTATAACCCTTGAATGGAGCCCACAAGTGGGTGATGTAGCCGAACAACGCTGCGGCGTAAAAACCTATTATCATCCATGCCACTCCGCCTTCGGGCAATGTGCCGCTTATAAAAACTTTGGCGGCATAGGCATATAATATGATTGTATAGATGATGAGCGCAGGTGTTACGATAAATCGAGCCACATTGCGCAGGAATGGCGAGGTTTCGCTCTTTATGCTTTCGCTATGGCTGTTGCTCAATGCGCAGAAGGTCATGGGGGCTATGATGAAAATACTCCACTGGTATCCATATCTGAACAGATTGGTTTCGATGCCGAACAGGTATTGCACCGACTGGAGGGTGAGACCGATGATGATAAATGTGACGATACCGGTAATGATGCTGAGCGCAGCATCGTAGAGAGTGGTCACAGTACTTGCCGCAAACGGCTCGTCATCGCGCACCTTGGCACGGCTTACCAATACCCCGAGGACTGCAATGATATTGGCCATTGCAAACCGTAGGGTAATAGTGCTGCAATCAATGTTGGGTATGAGTAGTAAAAGCATTGCTGCAATGCTTACGATGTAATAATATTGTCGTTTCTTGACAAATAGATTATTTGCTATTACACACACTGCAAAGTACAGGGGGAAGTGTGCAAGTTGTTCTGTATAATCATCACCGGTTATAAGTGAAATTGCGGCAAAGATGCAGCACACTATCAGCTCAAGAGGCGAGTGGGTAAAAAGGGAATGAACGGCTTCGTTTATTCGTTTTATAGAAAGTGAAAATTTCATAGTCTTGTCGTTATCGTATTATGTCTTTATAACGTAGTTATAGGTCAATAATTGTACAGATGCATAAAAAAGAATGTCTCATTGTGATTTTGTCCTGGAAACAACCTTTAAAACAATTATTTTTACTAATTTTGCACGACAATAAGCCTATTGGGTAAGCATTTTGCTTACTCGATGTAACGAAATAAAATAAATAAAAATGAAAATCTACTATCTTGCACTGGCACTTTGTGTCATGATGACTTCTTGTGGCGTAATGGGTGATATCGCATTCGACACTACCGACATGGACGGCGTTCGCACAGTCCTTTCTACTAACAAACGTTTTATGAGCGACAACAACATAGCGCTGGGATGCCGCATTAACAAGGCCGATACTGTAGCCGCATTGCTGCTCACATCAGAGAAAGACGCTAACCGGGGTATCTTCTCCAAGGGTGACCGTTTCCGCGTGGAATTTGCCGACGGAACACAAATCACACTCAAGAATATCTATGACAAGGAGTTTAATACAGAGGTAACACAGACCGAAACCACACGTGTTATCGACGAACAAGTGGGCTACAACTATGTGTACAGCCCCTATACCGACAGGTTGTATATCTCTCCCCGCTATTTTACTGCATTTGTGCCTGAGCGTCACACTTATACATCGACATTGTCCTATGCTCTGTATCCTGTCAACTACAAGCAACTTGTTGACATGATGACTAAACCCGCGGTTCGTGTAGGCATTGAAAGCGAAGCCGGTTATGAGACAATGAGTGACCCCAGCAAGTTGCCCGGTGTCATCTCGGCAGTCTACAACAAACTTTTAAACGCGAATAACAAGTAATGACGCTTTGTTTGGCTTTGCTTTAATTCTAAGCATTTCTATTGCATAAATATAATCGACATTTGTTAGAAAGATACAAATAACAAATCCCTATATGAAGAATTTTTTCAAGTTTGGCGTAATGGCCATAGCAGCTTTTGTGCTAACTTCTTGCGGCGGCAAGTCTACAACCGAAGAGGCAAAAGTTAAGTTTGAGACTAAGGTCCTTAAGGCTGAGAACCGTGTGTATACCTTTGAATTCCCCGCTTTGTTACATGGCGACAAGGAAATTGAAATTGTTCCTCAGGTGAGCGGTCGCATTGTGTCTAAAAAATGCAGCAACGGTAATATGGTAAACCGTGGTCAGGTAATCATGGTAATCGATCCCACTCCCTACCGCCTTGAGGTGCAGACTGCCCAGGCCAACGTGAGTGTTGCCAAGGCTCAGGCCGAGACTGCACGCCTTGAGTATGAGTCAAGCAAGAACCTTGCCGATAAGAAAATCGTGAGCAACTATGTCGTTCAGACTAATTATAACAATTACAAGACCGCAATGGCTGCTGTTCAGCAAGCCCAGGCTCAGGTAGCTATTGCCCGAACTAATCTGGGCTATTGCACCATCACAGCTCCCGTGACCGGTATCGTAACAGGTCTTGATGTTAACGAAGGTTCTATCGCTAATCCCGGCGAGAGCCTGTGTATCATTAGCAGCAACAACGACATTACAGTTAAGTTCTCAATTAACGAGGGCGTTTATCTTGACTACTTCTCTGATGGCATGAAAACAACTAACGCTGGTCTCGTGAGCGCAAGCGGCAAGTCACTGCGCGACGTCATGCCTCCCGTTGAGCTCAAGCTCAAGAACGGCACTAAGTACCCAGTGCAGGGTTACATTGAGAGCGTTGACGGCGAACTCGATGCTACTACTGGTACTGCGACCCTCATTGCTAAGTTCCCCAATCCCAATGGCTTGTTGCACTCGGGTCTCTCGGCAACCGTCATTTTACCCTACAAGGCAAACGGCGTTCTCTGCGTTCCGCAGACTGCTGCCGTCAAGATGCAAGACCAGTATATGGTTTACCGTGTAAAGAAGGACGGTACTGTTGAAGGTGTGATTGTCTCGGTAATTCCATCTAATGACGGTAGCGAGTATTATATCCTCGACGGCATCAAGGCAGGCGAAGAGGTTGTGACCAACGGTGTGCGCAAGCTTACTAATGGTATGAAGGTTAAGTGATTTTACCATAACAATCAATCTTTGTAAACATAACGATTGAATAAAATGGAAAAGCAGAAACAAAAGAAAAACTACTTTGTCAACCACTGGGTTGCAGCTTTCACCATCTCGGTGCTTACGCTGCTGGTGGGTGGCATCAGTATATTCACGATGTCGATTGAGCAATATCCCGACATCGCGCCTCCCACGGTGAACATTTCGGCAGTCTATCCCGGTGCCGATGCTAATGCTCTCATGAAGTCGGTAATCATGCCCATCGAGGAGTCGGTCAATGGTGTGGAAGACATACTCTACATGACAGCCGTTGCCAATTCAAATGGTACTGCCGAAATCAACATCTTCTTTAAGCAAGGTACCGATGCCGATAAGGCTTGTGTCAATGTTCAGAACCGCGTGAGCCAGTGCCAGGGTCTTCTCCCTCCCGAGGTTACCAGGACTGGTGTCATCGTAATGAAGAACATGAACAGTATCCTGCAGATTACTGCTCTCGTGAGCCGTGATGGTAAGTTCGATGAGAAGTTCATCAACAACTATCTCGATATCAATGTGATGCCTCGCATCAAGCGTATCACTGGTGTGGGTAAGACTACCTTGCTGGGTAACCAGTATGGTGTGCGCGTGTGGCTCAAGCCCGAGGTTATGGCTTCTATGGGTATTACCCCCGATGAGGTGGGTGCTGCTATTGCCGAGCAGAACTCTGTTACTGCTATCGGTGGTTTTGAAAGTGCTACCAATAAATTTGATGTAGAGTACAGCGGTCTGCTCAACGATATGACTCAGTTTGAGAATATTGTGGTTCGTGCCAAAGGCGAAAACATCGTTCGCCTGTGCGATGTTGCCGACGTTGAGCTCGGTACCCGCACCTACGACTTCCGTTCATCGGTTGAGGGCCATCCCGGCGTTTGCTTCGTGGTTAACCAGGCTCCCGGTGCCAATGCAACCGAGGTTAACGCCGCAATCAATGCTGCTCTCGCCGATATGCAGAAGACAATGCCTGCTGGACTTGAGTTTGAGTTGCTTGAGACCAGCGATGACTTCCTCCATGCATCTATGGACTGTGTAGTTGAGACACTTATCATCGCTATCATCCTTGTAATCTTTGTGGTTTACTTCTTCTTGCAGAACCTCAAGGCTACTATCATTCCATCTATCTCTATCATTGTCTCACTCATCGGTACGTTTGCCGTTTGTAAGTTGGCAGGGTTCTCTCTCAACTTGCTCACACTCTTTGCTCTCGTGCTTGCCATCGGTACTGTGGTCGACGATGCCATTGTGGTGGTCGAGGCTGTGATGGCTAAGTTTGAGGCAGGATATAAGAGTCCGCGCAAGGCTACTAACGATGCGCTCAGCGAGGTTTCTATGGCGGTAATGTCATGTACTCTCGTGTTCATGGCGGTATTTATCCCTGTAACTTTTATGCCAGGCACTTCGGGTACATTCTTCACCCAGTTTGGTATTACAATGGCTGCAGCCGTGGGTTTGTCAATGATTTCGGCGCTGACTACCTGCCCTGCGCTGTGTGCGCTCATGCTTCGTCCCGAGGAGGGAGAGGAGAGCAAGCGTAGTCTCAGCTATTGGACCAAGAAAGCCTACACGGTTTCTTACAACGCTTTGCTGGGAAAGTACATGAAGGCTGTCCACAAGTTTATTTCGCGTCCCTCTCTGGCATGGATTCTTCTTGCTGTATTCGGTGGACTGGCATTCTATCTCATGTCAACATCTCAAAAGGACCTCGTGCCCCAGGAGGACCAAGGCTTCCTTATCGTTGACGTTGCCACAGCCCCCGGTACTTATCTTGACCTTACCGAGAAGGCTGCAACCAAACTCGAGGACTACATCAAGACAATCGACGACATTGAGGGTTATGCCCGTGTTACCGGTTACTCGATGATGGGTGGCTCGGTAACGACCAATGGTGCTACCATCCTCATCCGCCTTAAGAACTGGGAAGAACGCAGTTTCTATAGTATTGCCAATGTTCAGGCTGCTATCATGGAGTGGGTTGCACTCAACATGCCCGAGGCCGATGTCAATGCATTCCAGATGCCTCAGATCCCCGGCTATGGTGCTGGCTCGCTTATGGGTATCAACATAGAGGACCGCTCGGGTAGTGGTGACCAGGAAGGTTTCGTTAAGCTTACCCAGGAGTTTGTACAGAAACTCAACGAACGTCCCGAGACCGCCATGGCTATTACCTCTTATTCGCCCGATTATCCCAAGTATAAGCTTGATATCGATGTGGCTCAGTGCAAACGCATGGGCGTTTCTCCCAAGGAAGTGTTAAGCACAGTGGGTACTTATCTTGCTGGTTCTTATGTTTCAAGCTACATCCAGTATGGCAAGGTTTACCAAGTTCAGATGCAGGCTGGGAAGGAATATCGCATGAACCCCGACATGTTGAGCTCTATTAATATTAGGGTGGGCGACAAGATGGTTCCCGCAACCCAGTTTGTCAAAGTTTCTCCCGCTACCGGTGCGTCATCTGAGAAACACTTCAATATGTATCCCAGCATCGTTGTCAACGCTATGCCTGCTCCCGGTTGCTCAAGCGACGATGTACGCCATGCAGTAGAAGAAGTGATGGATCAGGTTTACCCCGCAGGCTACGGTTACGAGTTCGACGGTATGGCTCGCGAACAGGCCGAGAGCGCCGACTCTAACATGACAGTCATCATCTATCTAATCTGTATTCTCCTCATCTATCTCATCTTGGGTTGCCTCTACAACTCGCTGTGGATTCCTCTGGCAGTCTTGCTGTCGGTTCCTTTCGGTTTGTTCGGCGCATTCTTGTTCATCAAGCCTCTCGAGACTATGGGTGTAGGTAACAGTGTATATGTTCAGACGGGTGTCATCATGCTCATCGGTCTGCTTGCCAAGACTGCCATCCTCATCACTGAGTTTGCTGTTCAGAAACACAAGGAAGGCCTCAGTATCTTTGATGCCGCTATTGAGTCGTGCCGCGACCGTCTGCGTCCCATCATCATGACTGTTGCTTGTATGATTATCGGTATGATTCCTCTCGTTATCGAGGGTGGTGCAGGTGCTGTTGGTAACAAGTCTCTTGCCCTTACTGTTGTTGGTGGTATGACAGCAGGCTCTATTGCATTGTTGTTTGTTACTCCGGCATTCTATATCTTCTTCCAGAAACTCCATGAGAAGATTCACGGTGTGGAATTAGAAGAAGAGGAAGAAGAGAACGTAGAGAAATAACCCGAGTAATTTTTAATGGTATGAAACATATTATATATATATTGGTTGCAGGAGCGCTTTTGTCGAGTTGCTCTCTCTATAAGAACTACACGCCCGAGGCTACCATTCCCGATGACCTCTATGGCAATATGGCTACGGGCGACTCGCTTTCTATGGGTATGCTTCCCTGGAATGAGTTTTACACCGATGCCAATTTGCAGGCTCTCATTCAGCACGCCCTTGACAACAACAATAATGTTGCTGTTGCTGAGCTCAATATCACTAAGGCAAAGGAGGCGCTTAGGGCGGCCCGTCTGGCATATCTGCCTTCGGTTTCCCTGTCTCCCTCTATTGAGTTCTGTTCGGCTGGCAAGAACACATCTCACAGCTACGCTACAGCGTTAAATGTGCAGAGGCAGATTCCTTCTATCGGGACAATTGCCAATCGTCGCAAACAGGCTCAGGTAATGGAAGAGCAAGCTGCCGACCAGAGCCAGGCGGTGAAGACTGCCCTTGTGGGTAATATTGCTGCTGAGTATTACAACCTGCTTATGCTTGACCGTCAGCTGGAAGTTTACAATCAGACTATTGACCTGTGGAACGAAGCGCTCGTTTCAATGAGGGCGTTATTTGAATCGGGTAAGTTCTATAGTCCTGCTATCAACAGCCTTGAGGCTTCGATTGAGGAACTCAAGATCAATGTTATCGACATCCAGCATTCTATTTATACTACCGAGTCGGCTATCTGCATGCTCACTGGCGATGCTACCCACACTATCAAGCGTGGCACATTTGAGGATTTCAGCATGCCTCGCATTGTTGAAACCGGTGTTCCTGCTCTTATGCTCAAGAATCGTCCCGATGTGCGTGCTGCCGAGCGTAACCTTGCAATTGCTTACTACGCAACACAGCAGGCTCGTGCGGCATTCTATCCCGGCGCAAACCTTAGTGCAAATCTGGGATGGGCTTTCAATCCCACTAAGTTTGTCTCCGACTTGGTAGGTAGCCTCTCTGCCCCCATATTCTCGGCAGGAAAGTTGCAGGCCAACTATAACATCACCGAGGCCGAGCAAGAACAGGCTCGCCGTATGTTTGCAGAGACTCTGCTTCAGGCTGGTAACCAGGTTGTGGATGCAATGTATTCATGCCAGTCGGTTGATAAGAAGGCCGACCATATCAAGCGCCGCATCGAACTTAATGCCGATGCACTTGCAAGCACCAAGGAACTTATGAATACCGGTAGGGTTAACTACCTTGAGGTGCTCAAGGCTCAAGAGGCTCTGCTCTCTGCTCAGATGCTCGAGGTTCAGAATCGCACTAATGGCATCACTTCGATGATTTCGCTTTATACCGCTCTGGGTGGCGGATTCTAAAGCAGTATTTGTCACATAATGACAAGGGGCTGTATCATTGCGATACAGCCCCTTGTGTTATCTTTGTCTTAATGTCTGTGTCGGTGATGGTGGTGCCGGTGTCTGCTGCCAAGGAAACGGCGGAATCGCTTCATGAGCCAAAGGCGCTGAACTCCGAATCCAGTAGCTGCACCGGCGGCATTGGCAACGATATCATAGTACTCAAAACTGCGCTCTTCGGTAAAACCGAGTTGCATCGATTCCATTACCAGTCCCAGTAGCATTGCAAGGACCATAAGCAGCAACTCCTTGTTGAGCACGGTGTGGTGAGGGAACTTGTGCTTGGCATAGTCATAGGTAAACACCAGGGTGATAATAAAGTACAGCAAGAAGTGCACGACTTTATCGGCTCCTTCAAATGTGGGGATTGAGGAGGGCACGGGGTGACTTGCCAGCGACAAGTAGGCATCAAGTGCTACAATTAGGACCGATGGTATTCCCGCAGGGATTGTGTGTATCAGTTTCTTGATTTTATTCATTTGTGTTTTGTCGTTTTTCCTAGTGCAAATTTATATTTTTAGTGAATGCAAAATTAGTGTTTTTTTTACTTTAGAAAAATATCAATGATAAAATGTCACTTATTCGGGTAAAATTTTGTATTTTTGCATTATTATGGCAGAATGGAAGGCTTTTTTCTCTATGACTCGACACGAGCGCGCGGGTGCCATCGTGGTGCTCGTGATGCTTGTTTTGGTTATAGGCCTGCATGTTTTTCTGTCTCATCGCAGTGTAGACGACACTGCTACCGATATAGCTGGTATTGAGGCCTTTGAGCGCCGCTGTGATTCCATCACGGCCGTAAAACAGGCTAAGGCCGGCAAGGACGGATTGGCTAAGGGTAAGGATGACGGCAACCGGGTGAAAGGGAAACCCCACAAATCTGATGCCACAGCTAAGCCCAATAAACCCGCTCAGGACAGTCCGTTGGCTCCAGTACCGGGATTTTGATTTTTACATGTAACTAAAGGAGATTTAGATGAGCGAAAGAGGACAATTCACAACTCGCATTGGCGCTATCGCGGCAACCGTTGGCTCGGCTGTAGGACTGGGCAATATATGGCGTTTCCCTTACGAGACCGGCCAGCACGGTGGGGCTGCGTTCATTGCAATATACTTGCTGTGTGTAATCATTATGGGCGTTCCCGTTATTGTTGCTGAGTTTATTGTGGGCCGCAAGACACACAAGAACGTGTGCGGCGCGCTTCGTGAACTTGCCCCGGGGAAGAAACTTCACTGGTTCTCGGGCATTTGCATTGCGGCATCCATTATGATTATCAGTTTCTATAGCGTTGTGTGTGGCTGGATTGTTGAGTATCTCACCAAGGCAATTAGCGGCGGCTTGAGTAGCGGTAGCACCGAGGACTATAGCACAATGTTTGGTGCATTTGTCACCAATCCCTATCGCAGCGTGCTGTGGACAGTACTTTTCTTGCTTGCTAATTATCTTGTGCTCAAGCGCGGTCTCAAGAAGGGTATTGAGCGTGTGGCTAATGTGATGATGCCCATGCTGTTCATCCTGCTCATTGTATTCTGTGTCAATTCGCTCATGCAACCGGGTGCTGGCGAGGGTATTAAATTCCTGTTCAGCCCCGATTTCAGCGCTATCACGCCTCGTGTGGCTATCGGTGCTATGGGACAGGCTTTCTTCTCGCTTAGCCTTGGGCTTTCTTGCCTGCTCACTTACTCGTCTTATTTCAAGGACAGCGATTCCCTCGTCAAGAATGCTACAACCGTTGCCATTCTTGATACTCTTGTCGCTGTGCTGGCCGGTATAATGATATTCCCCGTTGTGTTCTCTTACGGCATGACACCCGAACAGGGCCCCAAACTCATCTTTGAGGTATTGCCTGCGATTTTCCAGCAGATGCCCGGAGGCTATGTGTTGGCAGTGTTGTTCTTCTTCCTCTTGTTCATGGCGTCTATCACAAGCACCATCTCTATGAGTGAGATTTCTATTGCCTACTTCAGCGAGGAACTCAAGATGAGCCGTAACCAGGCTTCAATGCTCAATACCGGCATCGCTATCGTTCTGGGTTCGCTGTGCGCGTTGTCGTTCGGCGTACTTAGCGGGTTCACAATCTTCGGCATGACGCTGTTCGACCTCTTCGATTACGTGTCAAGCAACTTGCTCTTGCCCTTTGGCGGAATCTTCTTCTCGGTATTTGTGGGATGGATTCTCGACCGCAGTGTAGTAGAAGATGAATTGTCAAATCATGGCAAACTCAAGGTGCGCGTTGTGAAGCCGCTCATCTTCTGCCTGCGTTATGTTGCGCCTGTGTCTATTGTGATTGTCTTCCTCTATGGACTTGGCATTGTTGACAAGGTCTTGCAGCTGATGTGATAAGTTTGTCCCCCATATATTTGTGTGGATGCAAAAAAACATGTAAATTCGCATTTTTAAGTATATGATTAAGCGATTCTCTCCATTTTCTCTCATGCTGCGCGGTAGCAGGAAGGAGTTTGACCGTCCGTTGGTGATGGGCATTCTCAATGCTACTCCCGACTCGTTTTATGCCGGTTGCCGTGCATCCGACGACGAGGCGATAGCCGCTCGTGTAAGGGATATAATGGGGCAGGGTGGTGACATTATCGACATCGGTGCCTATTCTACTCGCCCCGGTGCCAGTGATGTGGATGCCGCCGAAGAACTCAACCGCTTGACCCGCGCTATGGCTGTGGTTAAGCGCGAAGCTCCCGACGCCATTACCTCGGTCGATACTTTCCGCGCCGGTGTGGCTCGCGCTGCGGTGGAGGAGTTGGGTGTTGACATTGTCAACGATGTGTCGGGCGGGCAACTCGACAAAGCCATGTTCTCTACCGTGGCATCATTGGGTGTGCCTTACATACTGATGCACATGCGCGGTACGCCTGCCACGATGCAGCAATTTACCGAGTATGACGATGTCACGAGCGATGTTGTGGCATTCCTTGCCGAGCGCATTGCCGCTCTTCGCGACATGGGTGCCGGCGACATTATTGCCGATCCGGGATTCGGGTTCAGCAAGACGCTTGAACAAAACTATGAGATGCTTGCCGGCATCGAGCAGTTCCACACTCTGGGTGTGCCTTTGCTCGTGGGAGTGTCGCGCAAGTCTATGATATACCGACTGCTTGGCACAACTCCCGCCGAGGCATTGAACGGCACTACCGTGGTCAATGCTCTCGCACTCGCCGCTGGTGCCCACATCCTGCGCGTGCACGATGTGCGTGAGGCTGTGGAAACTCGCAAGATAGTGATGCAAGCCGGCAGTTGTCATGATTTAGCAAACAATTAACCTTAACAATATGGGTTCGATTTTTTCACTTTTCGGCATAAAAGACCTGATTGATATTTTGCTGGTAGCGACAATGCTGTTCTACCTCTATCGCACGATGAAAGACTCGGGCACACTCAACATCTTCATTGGTGTGCTTGCGTTTGTTATTTCGTGGGTGGTGATGTACAAGATTCTTGATATGCGCCTAATCGGCACTATCATGGACAAATTCATCGACATAGGTCTGTTTATCATCGTGATTCTGTTCCAGGATCAGATTAAGCGTTTCCTTACCGAACTTGGCTCGCACAAGGGATGGGGATTCATCGCCAAGGTTTTCCGCCATAAGGCTACCGGCGATGAGAAGAACCGATGGATTATGCCCATCGTGTATGCTTGCATGAGTATGTCAAAGTCAAAGACAGGCGCATTAATTGTCGTTGAACGACAATTTCCTCTTGATGACTATGAGCGCACGGGTGACATGATTGATGCCAACATCAACACTCGTCTCATCGAGAACATTTTCTTCAAGAACAGCCCTCTTCATGAAGAAAATGTTCTCGATGAGACG
>DCGA01000187.1:0-392 GCA_002314465.1 bacterium UBA1790
GCATCGGTTGCGATAATCACCTTGTTGTAACGCAGTCCGTCAATGCCGTCGTCAATGTCGAGCGCCGCCTGCAGCAGTGCAAACTCCTCGTTGGTATAAACCTTCTTGGGCTCAAGGCCGAATGTATTGAGGGGCTTACCACGCAGTGAGAACACAGCCTGAGTTTCCACGTCGCGTATCTTGGTGATAGAGCCGCTCGCCGAGAGTCCCTCGGTGATGAAGATACAAGAATCGTCACGGCGGTCCCAGTCATATCCCTTGGGGGCACGTGCGTCACTGAAGTGAACGCGGCAGTCGCGCAACTTATCGTTGTGCAGGGCGGCTTTCTTGGCGCGCTCACGCACCTGCTTGGTTACGCCGGCAATAGCCTTGCGCTGGCGCTCGCTGTCCTG
>DCGA01000187.1:424-2741 GCA_002314465.1 bacterium UBA1790
CAGTAGCGGGTGTCTTGTGCAGGTAATCGTCGAGTTCCTTCTTGATGAAGTCGTTGATATACTTGTAGATGGTGGGGCCGTCTTTCCACATCACGGTACTGCCCAGTTTAATCTTGGTCTGTGACTCAAACACGGGTTCCTCAACCTTGATGCTGATAGCGGCAACCACACCGTTGCGTATGTCGCTATACTCAAAGTTCTTGCTATAGAACTCCTTAATGGTGCGCGAAATTGCCTCACGGAAGGCACTCTGGTGAGTACCGCCCTGGGTGGTGTGCTGGCTGTTGACAAACGAGTAGAACTCCTCGCCCACTTGGTTGGCATGGGTAATAACAACCTCGATGTCGTCGCCTATGAAACGGATGAGCGGATACAGCGGGTCGCTTGTCATGTTTTCCTTTACGAGATCCTGAAGACCGTAGCGAGAGTGGAACTTGCGGCCGTTGTATACGAGCGAGAGTCCTGTATTGAGGAACGAGTAGTTCTTGACCATTGTCTCGATGATGTCCTCGCGGAACTGGTAATCCTCCTTGAAGATGGTGGCATCGGGAGTAAAACGCACCAGTGTGCCGTTCTCCTCGCCAGGCTCGGCGGGAACAACACCGGTTTCGTTAACCACAAGACCCTCGGCATACTCGACAGTAGAACTCATACCATCACGCACCGAGCGGATATAGAACGAAGTAGACAGAGCATTAACAGCCTTAATACCCACACCGTTAAGACCTACCGAGCGCTTGTAAGTGTTAGTGTCATACTTAGCACCCGTGTTCATCTTGCTCGATGCGTCCTTAACCTGGTCAAGAGGGATACCACGGCCAAAGTCGCGTATTGTTACAGTGCGCTCCTCGACATCGATGTTGATGATGGGCTTGGCATAGCCGGCGTTAAACTCATCGATACTGTTGTCGACCACCTCCTTTATGAGTACATAGATACCATCGTCGGGCTGCTGGCCATCGCCAAGTTTACCGATGTACATACCCGGGCGCTGGCGAATGTGCTCACGCGGGGTAAGGGTCGTCAGTTTGTCGTATCCACCGTTGTCGGTGGCGCCTTGCGGCTGTGCTGCGTTCTGAATATTCTCGTCTGCCATTTATATAGGATTGCGGTTGTTTTTACTTAAAATGCAAAGTTACGAATTTTTTTTGACTTTTGATGGGTGTTAATCCCACAATCTACACATTTAGTCCCTGGTAATCAAATTACAGAACACCGGCTTTGCCCAATGCTGCGAAATACCAAACCATAAACACAAAAAACGCGCCACCCTATATTGGGTAGCGCGTCTATATCTTACATTGCATGGACTTTACTTCACCTTGAGCACTTTGCCCTTTTGGATCTTGTCGCCCTTGATGCCGTTGAGTTTCTTGAGCTGTGCCACAGTCACGCCGTTGCGTGCTGCAATCTTGCCAAGGTTGTCGCCCTCACGCACCTTGTAAGTGCTGCGGGTTGCTTTCTCGCGCTTGCTGCGGCGCTCCGAACGCTTGTCGGCATGCTTGCTTTCCTTCTTGTCGTAGCGGCTGCTGTAACTTGTCGAAGCCGAAGGAGCATCCTTTGCTTCCTCACGTGCTGCGCTGTAACGATGGCTGGGAGAGTAGCTGCGCGACTTGGTATAGTTTGACTTGTTGAATGTGTAAGTATCGGTGTGTGTTACACGATTTTCAAAGTCGAAGATTGCTTCGGGATTGATAGCGTAACCCATGAAACGGGTCTCGAAGTGCAAGTGGGGACCAGTGCTACGGCCTGTGCTTCCACTGAGCGCGAGGGGCTGTCCTGCCTTTACATACTGGTCGGGCTGAACGAGGAAGCGAGAAAGGTGACCATAAACAGTCTCAAGTCCATTCTCATGACGAACGATTACATAGAAACCGAAACCGCCGCGCTCAAACTTGGTTAGGCGCACGCGACCGCTGAATGCTGCGCGTACTGTATCGCCCATGGGGCAACCGAAGTCGATACCCTTGTGGTTGCGACCGAAACGGGGACGGTAACCATAGTGTGAAGTGACCTTAATGTTCTTGAGAGGCATCACGTAGTTGCGTACGTTGATAACGCGTGTAGCGGGAACATCGCTGTCGTTAAAGGGATTTACCAATCCGCTCTCCCAACCCTCAGAGTAAATATCGGGTTCGGGCTCTTCCTCATCGTAGAGGCCGGTGGCATACTTTTGTGCTTCTTCAAGGCGAATCTGGTCTTGAATGCGCTGCTGCTTAGCCAGGAGGTTAGCATGCATGCGGTTATTATTCTTAACCGATTGAAGGTTCTGTGCTGTTGCAATCGTAGGTACCGAGAGAAGTACTGCTACTGCAAG
>DCGA01000187.1:2754-13451 GCA_002314465.1 bacterium UBA1790
CTCGAGCAAGCGCTAATATTTTATGAATTTTTATCATTCTGTTTTATGTTTTGTGACCCGATTATGAGGCAAATTTGTCCAAAATGGAACTTAACCTGCCACTTGCTCCCGGTAGCCTTAAAGAGCCCGTCAACGGGCATGGGGACTACTCTCGGGGGGTGCAAGACTGATAATTCAAGTCTGGTTACAACTTAATAACGCTCAAAATTAGCATTTTATTTTGTAACAACCTTATTTTAATAGTTAAAAGATGTATTAATTGGTTTGGTTTTGTATACAAAAGTTAGTATACCTATACCCCACCCTGTACATTACAACCTGTTACCGATTGGTAAAAATCGGTAATCACTTCTTTGATTTCTTACGCACCAGAAGTTCGTACTCCGGGTTGCCGTGCTGCAAGAGTTCGTTGAATCGTTTATCGTCGTTGATGATACTTAGTGCAGCATCAAGGTCGCGATTGTGGTGGTTGACAATGATAGTGTAGGCACTCTGGTCGGAATAGACATCACGCGCAATTAGGCCCTTGATCATAGTCTTGAGCACACGTTCACTGGTGCGGTACTTCTCCTCGTCATACTTGACACTGTCTTTCTCACCCATTGCGATGAACTCCTTCATCTGCTCGTCGCTTACAACAAATCGCTCATCAAATTCCTTAACGTCTTTATATTTGCTCTTGATGCTATTGCGGTTCTTGTCAACATAGTCAACCACATACTGGTTGACGATGCCCTTGGCAACGAGGTCGCGATAGTAGGTGCTGTACTCAGTAGTGTCGACGGGTACAAAGATGTCGGGCATGATGCCTCCGCCGCCAAAGATGGGACGCATGTTCTTGAGTGTGGTATAGCGCAACGAGTCGTTGAGGTGAATGCTGTCGAGACTGTAGTACTCGCCTTCCTTGGCACGGTCGAGCAAGTCAAGTTCATAGGCCTTCTTGTTACCCTTCTTGTAGGGTTTCTGGATGCAACGGCCGCTGGGAGTGTAGTATCGAGCCACAGTGAGGCGCATCATAGAGCCGTCTTCGAAGTGGAACGGACGCTGCACAAGTCCCTTGCCAAACGAGCGGCGACCCACGATAACCGCGCGGTCCCAGTCTTGCATTGCACCCGAGAAAATCTCGGAAGCCGATGCCGAGTATTGGTTGACAATAACCACGAGTTTAAGGTCCTTGAACTTACCGTTGCCGAAAGCCTTAGCATCGTTGCGAGGCGACTGTGTTCCCTCGGTGTAAACGATGAGTTGGCCCTTATCGAGGAACTCGTTGCACATGTCGATGGCAGCATTGAGATAACCGCCGCCATTGTCGCTAAGGTCGATGATTACCTGCTTCATGCCCTCCTTCTTGAGTTTGTTGAGGGCTTCCATCATCTCGTCGTAGGTCTTGGCACCGAAGCGCGAGATGCGTATGTAGCCTGTCTTCGGGTCGACCATATAACTTGCGTCAACACTATAGAGAGGGATATTGTCGCGAGTGATGCGGAATGTGATGAGTTCCTTGGCATTGCCGCGCTTAACCTGAACGGTAACCTTAGTACCCTTCTTGCCACGCAGGCGTTTCATGATGTCGGTGTTCTTCATCTTAACGCCGGCAATAACGCTGTCGTTGACCATAACGATGCGGTCGCCCGCCAGGATGCCCACACGCTCGCTGGGGCCGCCGGGGATGGTCTGGATAACGTAGAGCGTATCCTGCTTCATGTTGAACTGGATACCTATGCCGCTGAACTCGCCCTGCAGCGGTTCTTCCATCTCCTTGGTTTCCTTGGCGTCGGTATAAGCGCTATGGGGGTCAAGTTGCTCGAGCATGCCCTGTATGGCACTCTCTACAACCTTGTCGTCGTTAACGCTGTCGACGTAGAAACTGGTGATGACATACTGTGCGTTGAGCAACTTCTGGAGGCTCTTGGGCATGCGCTGTGCAGTTGCTGCAACGATTGAAATAAGTATTATCGCTAAGGTGGCTATTCTTATCTTGTTCATTTTCTTTCCCTTTTCTAAAAATTTGAGACTACAAATTTACGCAAAAAAAGTTGATAACAGCAAATAAACACCTTTAATAATACTAAACGCACCTTCACAGTAACCATGATATCAACCGAGCACTTTGTGCGGCACGCTTAAAAATACTGAACGCCCCGAGTTCTTTTTATAATTCCCTATTGCAGTATTAAAAGAAAAGCAGTACCTTTGCACAAGGTAATTTAAACTAAATAGTTTTCACATCACTATGGGTGGTTTCTTCGGAGTTACGGCTAAAGAACCGTGCGTCAACGACCTGTTCTATGGCGTTGATTACAATTCACATCTCGGTACACGTCGTGCCGGTATAGTATCTTACGACAGCGAGCAGGACAAATTCTGCAGGTCAATCCACAACATCGAGCGCTCCTACTTCAGGACAAAGTTTGAAGACGAACTAAACAAGTTCGTGGGCAATAGCGGTATCGCCGTCATCAGCGACAACGACCCGCAACCCATTATCTTCAACAGCCGCATAGGCAAGTTTGCCATTGTAACAGTGGCACACATCACCAACAAGGACCAACTGGCCCAGGAGATGCTCGACAAGAACCACCATTTCGCCGAACTCAGTTCGGGCAACATCAATCCCACCGAACTTATTGCGCTGCTCATCACAGAGGGTAAGGACTTTGTTGACGGCATCAACAATGTGTTCAAGAAGGTGAAGGGCTCATGCTCGATGATGCTTCTTACCCCCGACGGAATAATCGTGGCACGCGACCGACTGGGACGCACTCCCATCGTAATAGGCAAGAAAGACGGCGCCCGCGCGGCATCGAGCGAGTCAACATCGTTCCCCAACCTTGACTATGAGGTTGAGCACTATGTGGGTCCGGGCGAAATCATCAAGTTCACTGCCGACGGCATGGAGCAACTGCAGGCTCCCGGCGAGGAAATGCAGATATGCTCATTCCTGTGGGTATACTACGGCTTCCCCACTTCGTGCTACGAAGGCCGCAACGTGGAGGAAGTTCGCTTCAAGATAGGCCATAAGATGGGCGAGAAAGACGATAGCCAAGTAGATTGCGCATGCGGTATCCCCGATTCGGGCACAGGCATGGCAATCGGTTATGCCGAGGGTAAGAACGTGCCCTTCCACCGTGCTATCTCTAAGTACACTCCCACATGGCCCCGCAGTTTCACACCCAGCGACCAGGCTCGCCGCTCACTCGTGGCAAAGATGAAACTCATCCCTAACCGCTCAATGCTCGAGGGCAAGCGCGTGCTCTTCTGCGACGACTCTATCGTGCGCGGAACCCAGCTTCGCGACAACACCAAGGTGCTCTTTGACTACGGCGCTAAGGAAGTGCACATGCGCATCTCATGCCCGCCGCTCATCTACGGTTGCAAGTACATAGGCTTCACCAACAGCAAGAGCGACCTCGAACTCATAACACGCCGCATCATAGGCGAATTTGAAGGTGACCCATCAAAGAATCTCGATAAGTACATCGACCACAACAGTCCCTGCTACCAGCGCATGGTAGATGCCATACGCGACCGATTCGGCCTCACTTCGCTCAAGTTCAACACCATTGACGACCTCATTGAAGCAATAGGCATGCCCAAGTGCAAAGTGTGCACCTACTGCTTCGACGGCAAGAGCATAGATTGATATTACAACCAGATACAAAACAACGGAGGCTACCCCACTAATGAGGTAGCCTCCGTTTGTTATGGAAGTATCCCGCTACTTAAGCAAGAGCGAGGATAAGAATCTGTGCTGTAATTACTCGCAGGAACATGGTGAGGGGGTAAACCGTTGAGTAGGCAACGGCAGGAGCATCGTTACCTGCAGTCTTGTTGGCATAAGCCAGTGCGGGGGGATCGGTAGTAGAACCAGCCACGAGTCCCATGAGTGTGCAATAGTTAAGTTTGAACTTGCCGCGACCAATGAGGGTGACAATGAACAACGGGATAAACGTAATCATGAAACCATAGAGTACCCACTTGGCACCGGTAGCATTAAACACTGTAGCGGCAAAGTTGCCACCGGCAGCAATACCTACCGACGCAAGGAAGAGGCATATACCGAGTTCGCGCAACAAGAGGTTGGCACTACTGCTGGTATATGTCACCAGTTTGAGTTTATAGCCGAAGCGACCGAGCAGGATAGCAACGATGAGAGGACCACCTGCAAGACCGAGCTTCATGGGAACAGACATACCGGGCATCATCAGTGGAATAGAACCCACGAGGATACCAATAACGATACCGAGGAACATGGTGAACATGTTGGGCTCGTTAAGGCGACGCATTGAGTTACCCATGCGGGCAGCGAGGCGCTGGATATCGTCGAGTTTACCCACCACAGTGAGGCGGTCACCCACCTGAAGCGCGAGGTTGGGACTTGCAAGCAGGTCGACACCGGCACGGTTGACACGTGTAGCATTGAGTTTGTAACCCATGCGCAGACGCAACTGGCCAATCTTCTTGCCCGAGAACTCACTCTTGGTAACGAGGATGCGGCGTGACACCACAGGACCTTCGTCGTTCTTCCAGTCCATTTCCTCGTGAGGCCCAACGAATGCGTCAAATACCTCCTCGTCCTGGATAGAGCAAACAACGAGCAAAAGGTCGCCCTCTTCAATGGTTGTTATGTTCTTGGGGATGATAATCTCGCCGTTGGCACGCTTGATGCGCGAGATGACGAAGTTGCGGTCGATGATGCTGTGGAGGCGGTCGATGGTGCTGCCGAAGATGAACTTGTTGCTCACGCGGTATGTGACCATGTGGGGAGCAAGTTGGCTCGAAGCGGCTTCTTCCTCAATCGACTTTGAGTCTTTCTCAGCGTTAATCTTAAAGATAGCCTTAACTACAATCATCGACAGGATGATACCAACGACGCCCAGGGGATAAGCCGCTGCATAACCCATCGACATAGACTGGTTAAGTGTTGCCGCGTCGGCATTTCCGGTCTCAATGAGGGTCTGCTGCGCAGCACCAAGTCCCGGAGTGTTAGTGATAGCACCAGAGAGGATACCTACCATGTCGGTAAGTTGAATATCACCCACAGTATAGTATATAGCCAGCGCAACAATTATGTTGAGGGCAACAATGCATATCGCAAGCCCATTAAGCACGAGTCCTCCCTCCTTAAACGAAGAGAAGAAACCGGGACCCACCTGTATACCAATGGAGAAGATGAACAAGATAAGTCCAAACTCCTGGATAAACTTAAGTGTGTTAGTGTCTACACCGAGTCCGAAGTGTCCCATGAGAATGCCAACAAACAGAACGAATGTAGCGCCAAGCGACACGCCCTTGAACTTCACCTTACCCAATATCACGCCCAGAGCGATGACAATCGAGTAAATGAAAATAGCATGGGCAACTGTACTTCCTGTAAATAGTTCGGTAAACCAATTCATAAACAATCTATCTTTTTCTTTCTATTAATCTATACACATGTGGAGAATGTCCTGAGGATTGCTGATAATAGTACCGGCAAAACTCTCCACAAGTTCTTTCTCGGGACGGAACCCCCAGGTTACTCCCACCGAGTCAACGCATGCACGACGCGCAGTCTCCATGTCAACACCCGAGTCGCCCACATAGAGCACCTCGGCCTTGGGTACCTGCGCCTTAGCCAACACACTGAACACGATAGAGGGGTCGGGCTTGACATTGCGGCCTTCGACCTGTCCCTCAACCGCTACAAACTCGAAGTCGGAGAAGTAGTGGTTGATAATGCGAGTCACCGCAGCCTGGTATTTGTTTGACGCAACAGCAATCATCACACCGGCATCGCGCAAGTCGAGAAGCAACTCGTGAATGCCCGAATAAGGCTTAGTGTAATCGCAGTTGTGCTCATCGTAATACTCCTTGAAATCCTTCAGGAGCATGTCGATGGTACGTGTGTCACGATTATCCTCGGGGAGCACGCGAGTGATGAGCCTGCGCACACCATTACCCACAAAGAACGGATAACTCGCCATCGTGTGAGTGGCAAATCCATTTTTCTCAAGAGCATAGTTGGCTGCTTGTCCCAAGTCCTCGATGGTGTTGAGAAGAGTACCGTCAAGGTCAAAAATAACCAATTTCTTCATAACTGTGATTCATCGTTAGAACGGATAACCCACCGAGAAGTGGAACTCGCTGTCACGGCTGAACTTGGGGTGGAATATCGGCCAATGCTCCTGTCCCGATACCGGATTATGGGCTTTCATACCCATGTCGATACGCAACAAGAAGTAAGTGAAATCAAGGCGCAAACCCACACCATAGGCCATTGCTATCTGTTCATAGAATTTGTTAAACTTAAATACGCCACCGGGCTGGTCCTCATATTCGCGTATGGTCCAGATGTTGCCGGCATCGACAAATGCACCGAGTTCAATTACCCAGAACAACTTAGCGCGATACTCGAGGTTGAGGTCAAGGCGAATATCACCGCACTGATAGATGAAACTGTTCTGCGACTTAGATGCATTGAAACTACCGGGGCCCAGTGTACGCACACCCCAACCTCTCACGCTGTTGGCACCGCCGGCGTAGAAACGTTTCTCAAACGGCAGAACGGTGGTATTGCCATAGGGTACGGCAACGCCCATTCCGGCATGGAACGCGATGGACTGGCGCATGTCGAAGTTATGCGTTATGGCGTAGTCAATCTCGCCCTTAAAGTATTGCGCATATCTAATGCCGAATACCTTGTAGGCATCGTTTTCGGCACGCTTCTGGCCTATCAGGTTAGAAATACCATACAAGAGGTTACCGGCAGTCTCGACCGCAGCACGCAGTGTGTACACGTTGCGCTGGAACGATGACGACAGGAGCGTTGTAGGTCTCTTATTAGTGCGATACCAGTTGTATCCCATGCGCATGATAAAGTGGTCCTCATAAGAGTATCTCAACAATGGATTGGAAATACTGTCGAGGAAGTGCGAACGACTCTCGGGCAGATACACATAGTTAAGGTCGATGAGGTTGAAGATGTGACGCTGTTGCTGCGAGCGCTCGCTCCACAGATAACGCCATGCAGCACCTGCAATGATGCGGGTGTACTCGGGACGTTCCTGATAGTTGAAACTTGTAGCCAACTCGGTAGAAGCCTGTATTTTCTTCTTGAAATCACGCTTAAGCAACGGGAACTTGAACTTGGGATAGTTCACACCCACCTCGGCGGCATACTCGCTGTAGTTGTTGTTGATGAGGCCGCTAAGGTCGCCCGAGAGGCTCTCGTAACTCATGCGGAACTTGGCATTCAACGCCTCCGAGCCCTTGAGCAAGTTGCGATGGCGGTAGTCAAGCCCTACACCGAATCCCAAGTCACCCTCGCTGTTGGTTCCCTCGACCGATACCGAGAAAGACTGAGACTTGTCGCGCGACAGCAGCACATAGGCATCAAGCCAAATCTTGCCGTCGACCTCACCAACGGGACGCACGTCGATGTTGATGAACTTGACTATATTGAGACGTCCCAGCGCCTTGTAGGTGCGGTCAACGTCCTCGGCGTTATACTTCTGTCCGGGTTCAATGTAGTTACACTCGTCGATCACGCTTGCACGCAGATATGCGTCACCGTCGTTCATGATAGTGATATCATTGAAACTGATGGTATCGGTTCCGAAGTATCCGTCTTGCATGCGCACCGGGTCATAACTTGTGACATAAGTCACATTGCGCACATAGAAAGGCTTGTGTGATGTATAATAAGGCATACGTTCGCTATGGAACGGTGCCTTGGTGTTAAGCGTAATATCGACAGCATGCGAACCGGCAGCGGTATCGGCAGTGAATGTAATGTATTCCTTGTTGAACGCGTAGTAGCCGTTATTGCGCAAGTTGGCAGTGATGAGCTGACGCCACGAGTCGAGTTTTGTACGGTCGAGCAGCGCACCCGCCTTAATGGGGTATTCGGCAGTATCCTTGAGGATAATGCTACGGATGGTGTCGTCGGGGATGTTATAGTCAATCGACGAGATATAGTAAGGCTCACCCAGCGTGATGTCATAGTCTACACGCGCCTTCTTGCGGGCACTGTCGGCAACAACCCTGTACCCTACCTCATTGTTCATGTAACCCTTGTTCTTGAGGGCTGTGTGAAGTTGTGATACACTGGCAACGGTGAGCGCCGAATCGTAAAGTACGGGAGCCGCACCCACACGACGAATCCAACGGTTAAACCAGTTGGAAGAATCGCGTCCCGACATATTGTAGATGGCCAACTGCAGCTTGAGTCCACCAAGCACCTTGTGGTTCTCGGTCTGTCGCAGGTAGTTCACCAGATCGGTGCCGCGCACAGCAGCATCCTTTTCCTTGACGTTGATCTTCACATTGTCGAGAAGGAGTTTGCCGTCGGGTACATGTTTCGTTGGGCTACAAGCAATTACAGCCGGCAACAATACTATTGCCAGCACCAGGGTCCATATCCAGTGTAATTTCCTCATAGCCATCTTTTGTAATAAATTACAAAATTACTCCATTTTCGTGAAATAAGCAAATAAAAGCGCACACCCAAGCCATAAATAACACGAACAGCCGCCACATTGCGTGACAGCTGTTCATGTATTTCATGTTAAGAATAGCCAGTATTAACGGCGCTCCTTGAAGCACTCGGCGTTCTGCTCGAGAATTGTGCTGAATTCGGGATAACGACGCACGAGCTTGAGGTTTACATAGGGGAACTCGTTAGCCTTTACCTCATAGAGGCTGCCATAACCGTTGGCAAGCGCACTGCGCAGGCATTCGATAGAAGCACCCTTGTCGCCCATTTCCACGTCACCTATGTCGCTGTAAAGTGCCGACGCTGTGATGTAGGTCTGGCCACCGGGGAGGATACCGTCTTGGATAATCTGCTTTGCCCAATCGCGTGCCTCAAGGTCATTGCCCAACTCATGGAGAGCGAAACCGCGCAGACTGTTGTAGTCCTTGCCAAGGCGGAGCATTGCCTCAAAGTCCTTCTGTGCACCAACGGCATTTTTCAGGCGATACTTGTTAATCCAGCCACGCAACAGCAGTGCCTCGCTGCAAGCAGCATCATTATCGATGATTGTATTGACACACTTGAGTGCATCGGCATCCTTACGCTGGCTGATGAGCAGGCGAGCCTTAGCAAAGAGAGCATCGGCGTTCTTGGGCTCAAGTGTAAGCGCCTTGTCGAGGAGAGCATAGGCAGCGTCGTAGTTGCCACCCTTGCCACGGTTGAACTCAATGCGTGACTTGAGGATATAGTTGGCAGCATCGTCACCCTTCATCTCTATAGCCTTGTTAATGTTGGCAAGTGCATCGTCATATTGCATGAGTTCCATCTGGCAGAGAGCAGCGTCGCTGTAGATTGAGTGGAAATCATACAAGTTATTTGCGATAATCGACTTGAGGTCCTTGAGAGCCTGTCCGTAATGAACATGGCGCAGGGCGATGCTTGAACGAACGTAGTAGAACATACCTACGCGGGGAGCCTTGTCAATGCTGTTGGCAAGTGCATTCATAACTGCGTCGTAGTGGGTATCGCTCATGCTTACGAGTGCCTGCAGGGCTGC
The DNA here is from genome assembly GCA_002314465.1 of bacterium UBA1790. GTDB lineage: Bacteria > Bacteroidota > Bacteroidia > Bacteroidales > Muribaculaceae > Sodaliphilus. Next base: position 12,267 of record DCGA01000187.1, read on the forward strand.
ACCGGTATCGTTACCCACGCTGAGGGCCGAAATAAGGTCCTGGGCTGCGGGCTCATACTGTTGCATCTGAGAGAGGATGTCGGCACGGTTGATATAAACCTGAGGCTCGGCAGTGAACAGGTTAACAGCCTTGTCGACGTAAGATGCAGCCTTCTCATAGTTGTTACGCTTAACCTCAATCTTGGCAAGGCCATACATTGCGTCATAGTTCATGGGAGTATCACGCAGGATGTTCTGGAAGTTGCGCTCGGCAGCATCAAGGTCGTTTACCTTGAGGCTTACCTTAGCCAGCATGTCGATACAACCCATTGACTTGGGATTGAGTTCCGAAGCGGTGCGCAGTGCCTCTACTTCCTCGCCATAATTGCCCTGTGCATCATAGATGCGGGCCTTAAGCATATGGGTATCAAAAGACAGGGTCTTGTCCTTAGCAGGAAGTTGGTCAAGCACTTCGTTGGCATCGGCAAGAGCCTGGGCATAGTCACCGTTGTAGAACAACTGGTTGGCACGTGCGAAACGTGTGTTGTAATCATCGGGATGCTTAGCGAGTTGTTCGTCGTAAACCTTCATAACAGCCTGGGTGATTTTATTACGCACACGGCTATCGTCGCTGCTTGTCTGGGCAGCGGCCACGAGGCATCCTGCAGCAATCGCTACAATCATTAAGATGTTTCTGAGTTTCATATTTCTATTTTGTTGTTTATTTTCATTTAGACGACACTCACCCGCAATGGGTTTAATGTGTCTTGTTTCATTTTCAAAGTTGGCTCACAGCCTGTCGCAGTGCGGCAAGGCGTGTGAGCAGTCCATCGAGCAAGTCAAGGCGCAGCATGTTGGCGCCGTCGCTCTTGGCAACACTGGGGTCGCGGTGAGTCTCGAGGAAAAGGCCGTCGGCACCCACAGCGACTGCTGCACGCGCCATAGGCTCAATAAGTTGGGGAAGACCTCCGGTCACGCCCTTTGATGTATTGGGCTGCTGGAGCGAATGGGTGATGTCGACAATCACGGGAGCATATTGCTGCATGGCGCTGATGCCACGGAAGTCGACGATAAGGTCTTGATAACCAAATGTAGTACCACGCTCGGTGATAGCGACATCATCGTTACCGGCATCGCGCACCTTCTGCACCGCAAACTGCATAGCCTCGGGCGAGAGGAACTGGCCTTTCTTGATGTTAACCATGC
>DCGA01000187.1:13509-20567 GCA_002314465.1 bacterium UBA1790
CTGCCACAAGCAGGTCGGTCTGGCGGCAAAGGAAAGCAGGAATCTGCAGGACATCGACATACTCGGCTGCAATCGCTGCCTCCTCGGCAGTGTGGATGTCGGTAACAACGGGGATGTTGAATGTCTCGCCCACCTTGCGCAGTATCTTCAATGCTTTTTCATCGCCTATGCCGGTAAAACTGTCGATGAGCGAACGGTTGGCCTTGCGGTAACTGCCCTTGAACACGTAGGGGATACCCAGACGCGAGGTAATATTCATCGCAGTTTCGGCAATATCCATAGCCATTTCCTCACCCTCGATTACACAAGGGCCTGCAAGCAGGAAAAACTGGCCATTAGCGGCACTGGTTAACTCTTTAATCATAAACTTTGGTTAATCGTTTAACTGTATAATCGTGTGGCAACTTGCCACGGCCTGCACTGCCGCAGTCTCGGTGCGCAGGCGGCTGTCGCCCAGGGTGACGGGGACAAACCCGGCTGCAAGGGCGGCTTCTACCTCCTCAGGGCTGAAATCGCCCTCTGGACCTATCAGGATTAAAGCATCCTGTGTACTGTCGTACTCGCGCGCAAATGTCTTGCGTTGCTCACGGGGAAGCATCATGTCGCAATAAGCGATATACTTCTTGCCCTCAAACGGCATGCCTATCACCTTCATGACGGGAGTCATCTCGTCGAGCTGGGGAAGGGTTGCCTTGAGCGATTGCTTCATCGCCGAAACGAGTATCTTGCGCAAGCGCTCGGGCTTTATCTCCTTGCGCTCACTGTTGCGGCACAGCAGCGGAGTGATGCGGTCGATGCCCATCTCGGTGCACTTTTCCATCATCCACTCTATGCGATCTATATTCTTGGTGGGAGCAATAGCCACCGTGATGTTGTGGGGCCAGTGTGGCTTACGGGCCTCGCTGTGCACTATCTCTACGGCGCACCTCTTCTGGTGCGCCATAGTGATGCGTGCCTGATGCCATGTCCCCTTGCCGTCGACCACATCGATCTCGGCACCCTCGGCAAGGCGCAATACCTTGACACAGTGGTGCGACTCCTCCTCGTTGAGGGTGAGCGTTGTGGCTATATCGGGGCAATAAAACAAATGCATCGTGTATTTTTTTATGCTTTAATTAAATCTTGCTAGGATCATGTTTGTACTTGAACAGTACCATGAACGATACTGCAACAACCAGTGCGAAACCTGCGAAGATGTACCAAGCGGTAGCCCAGTCACCTACGAGGAAGCCCTGCTCGTTCCACTGGCAGTAAGCGTTGATAATCTTACCGGCTGCAAGTGTACCGATGGTTGCGCCCAGACCGTTGGTCATGAGCATGAACAGACCCTGAGCCGATGCCTTGATGTCACCGTCGCACTCGCGATCGACGAACATAGCGCCCGACACGTTGAAGAAGTCGAATGCCACACCGTAGACGATACAAGAAAGAACGAACAGGAGTACACCGGGCATTGCGGGGTTACCCATACCGAAGAAGCCGAAGCGGAATACCCATGCGAACATTGCGATGAGCATCACAACCTTGATACCATAACGCTTCAGGAAGAAGGGAATGAGAAGGATGCACAGCGCCTCGCTCACCTGTGACAGCGATACGAGCATTGTCGCATTGTTGGCAGCAAATGTATCGGCAAGCGTGGGATCGCTCTTGAAATGTGTGAGGAACGGTGTTGCATAACCGTTAGTCACCTGAAGTGACATACCCAGAAGCATAGAGAAGATGAAGAACATCGCCATCTTCTTAGTCTTGAACAACTTGAATGCATTGAGGCCCATTGACTCCACAAGCGATGCCGACTCTTTCTTTACCAGCGGGCAAGCAGGCAGTGTGAAGCAATATACAAACAGCACGATGCTCAACAGACCTGATACGAGGAACTGATAGTGGGTGTATTGGAACTTGTTGAGGTTGTCGGCGAGTGTGAAGAAGAAACCGTTGTCAAGGGTTGCGCAGTTTACAAACCACATTGTTGCGATGAAACCTACTGTACCAAATACACGGATGGGCGGGAAGTCCTTAACGGTGTCCATGCCATTGTTCTTCATGATGGTAAATGCCGCGGTGTTGCTAAGCGCGAGAGTGGGCATGTAGAATGCAACGCTCAATGTGTACATCGCGATAAATGCAACCTTGTCGGGTTCGGCCTGTGTCATACCCATGTAGAACAGCGCTATCATAGCCATACCGGCTACCATGTGGCAGATACCAAGCAACTTCTGAGGCTGGATGAAACGGTCGGCGATGATACCCATGATAGTGGGCATGAAAATTGAAACGATACCCTGGATAGCATAGAACCACGAAATCTCGGCACCCATGCCGGCGCGTCCCAGGTAGTTACCCATACAGGTAAGATAAGCTCCCCAGACAGCAAACTCCAGGAAGTTCATCACAATAAGTCTTGACTTCAAGTTATTCATGTTAATGTTTTGTTATGTTGTTTAGTTTATATTTCAACCTACAAAGGTAGTAATTAATTTTCATATATCAACCACGACAACAGCGGTTTCTGTGCCCTACTCCTCGGTGCGTGACTCTATTATCTTCTGTATCTCGGCCGCCTTCTCATATTCCTCGTTATCCACATGGTGCTGCAGGCATGCCTTGAGTCGCTCGGTGGTGAGGTCTTCGAGCCGTTGGTCGTCGGCATCATCACGGTCGCGTGCCGAGTCATAACTGGTCTTTGCCATAACCTCGGGGGCAATGAAGATGCGTGCTCCGGTGCGTAGCGCAAGGGCTATTGCATCGCTGGTGCGAGAGTCGAGTTCGGTCTCGGCATTGTCGCTCTTGAGCGTGAGGACCGATGAGAAAACTCCGTTCTCAAACGAGTTGATAGTGACACGCTCGAGTTCTACGCCGAAGGCATGGAACACACTGGTCATCAGGTCGTGAGTGAGCGGACGGGGTGGAATAACTCCCTCAAGGCGCACTGCGATAGACTGAGCCTCGGCAATGCCCACTACAATGGGTACACGGCGAGTACCACCCACTTCTTCCAGAAGCAAGGCATATGCACCCGCGTGCAACTCGTGGGTGGTTACACCCAGCACTTGTAGTTCGATGAGTTGTTCCATTGTCTCGTTTTATTTTGTTATCACACCGCTTCCGTAGCACAGGTGGGCGTTCTCGTCGTAGATTACAGCAAACTGCCCCGGAGCAATGCCCTGTACGTCCTGTTCGCTCTCGATGAGCCACTCATCACCGTTCTGGGTGAGTTTGCCCTTCATGAATACGGGTGTGTGACGGTTCTTGAACATAATGTTCACGGGCTCGGTTGCGTTCTCCCACGGGTTGCCGCTGATAAAGTGCATCTCGGCAAGACGGAGTTCGCGGCCATACTGGCGCATGGTGTCGTAACCGCCCGATACATAAATCACGTTGTCGTGAACATTTTTCTTCACCACGTACCATGGTCCACCGCTCAAGCCGAGGCCTTTGCGTTGTCCAATGGTGTGGAACCAGAATCCGTTATGTTCGCCCAGTTTTCGGCCGGTCTCAATCTCAATAATAGGACCTTTCTTTACACCCAGGTGACGACGGATGAAATCGTTATAGTTGATTTGGCCAAGGAAGCAAATACCCTGGCTATCCTTGCGATAGGCATTGGGCATGCGCACCTCCTGGGCTATGCGACGCACCTCTTCCTTGGGCATATCGCCTATGGGGAACATAAGGTGCTTGAGTTGGTCATAGGTTATCTGAGCAAGGAAGTCAGTCTGGTCCTTTACAGGATCTACCGCAGTTGCAAGGTATTTCACGCCATCTACCACGTCGGTTGTGGCATAGTGACCGGTTGCAGTCATGTCAAACTCGTGGCCCCAGCGCTGCTCAAAGTAGCCGAACTTTATCATGCGGTTGCACATCATGTCGGGATTGGGAGTGCGACCCTCCTTCACAGTGCGCAGGGCATACTCCATAACGTTGTCCCAATACTCCTCGTGAAGCGAAACAACCTCGAGCGGCAAGCCATACTTGCGCGCAATGAGTTGACACATTTCTATGTCTTCCTCGGCGGCACAATCGCCCTCATCGGTGTCCATGCCTATGCGAATGTAGAACAGATGCAAGTCCTCACCCTGCTCCATGAGCTTGTGAACGGTAACCGCACTGTCTACCCCACCCGAGATCAATACTGCTATACTCATCGGTTATGCTTCCTCTAAGATGTCGTTACCCTTGGCGTCGTCGATAATGTGGGCCGAGATGATATAGTCAAGCGAAATCTTACCGGGACCGGCAAGAAGCATATAAATGAACACGCCTACAAACATCACGGGATAGCCGGGCTCAAAATTGAACAGTTGGTCGGCAACAGGACCTTGCGACGAGAGGATAACTCTCTCGGCAACAATCATGATAATCATGGGTGCAATTACCGCAATGCGGGTAAGCAGGCCCACAATGATAAATGTGGCACTGAGCAACTCTACCACAAGCAGCAACGACATTGCATGCTCGGGAGCAAGTCCCATGAACCCTTGAAACGAAGGAACCAGTTCATTGAAGTGAAGCATCTGGCGCACACACAGTTGCAAGAACATCACACCTGTAAACAGGCGGAGGAACAAGCGCGAAAGGTTACTGTAAGTATAACCAGTGCACAATAGGAATAAACGTTTTAGAAATTCCATAATTTATTTCATTTTATGTGGAGTATCGTTCTTTAGTTAAATGCCGATTTTACATCATCAACCGATACATTCTTAGTGAGGATCTTGCGGTCCTTGTCCAGGATGTAGCATGAAGGTATACCGCGCAGGTCAATGATGTTGGCTACTTGCTCGCTGCTCACGTTAATCCAGTTCTCGGGCATGTTGTCGGCCCAACCAGCAACGTGCTTACCCACCTTAACCTGGATAACCTTGATATTCTCACCAGCAATGAGATTGTTTACGGCCACATCTGTACTAAGACGCGTGCGGTCAATGATGCTATTGGTATTATCGTCGGTAAAGAATACCAAGTACACCTGTGCTTCGATTTCAGAGAGCTTAGACTTCTTGCCCTCGGCAAGCACGATGTCAAATTCGGGCATAATGCCGTTAACGGGACACTTGCTTATTACCGCAACCTGATGTTTGTAATAATTACGGTCGGCAGCCTTGAGATTGGTCGACTCGCTAAGTGCTTTAGCAATTTCGGTATACAGCTCGTCACTCCAATACTCTGCATATGGACCATAGAGAGACGACTCGGCTACTTTACCTATTTTAAGCAAGTTAGCACTATTAGAACGAGCCTTGAAAATAAAGTCGCGCACCGACGAAATGGCGATGTTGCGGTGACAATACTTTACAATGTTTACGTAGTCACGGAATGCAGTTTCAAAGTCGGCGTCATTAGTGATGGGACGTGCGATGTTATAGTTATTCCAAAAGTTGGTTACGATATAATTGCAACGGCTCTCAAGCGTTGAGCATGTGTCGGGAGCTGTGGGATAAGGGAACGGTGTCTTAGGCGCATCGGTCTGTGCCATAGCGCTATAAGCCGACATCGACAATACTAATAAGCAGATAATTGAGAATACTCGCTTCATTTTATGCATTGATAAGTGTACATTATTTCTAATCAAACAATAAAATTACATCAAATGCGCGAGTTACCAAAATTCATTGCCTAAAAACTATTGGATAACAACATTTTTTCACTTTTCACACTTTAAGTTTAATGTGACAGCGTTCCATCAAGCCTCCCGTTGCAATGCAAACAAGCGAGAACACCACACAATACAGAAGGCCTGCAGTATTACCGCTAATCCAAACAGGCAACTCAAAGCCTGTGGCATTAAAAATGCTGTAGAAAAGCGATGGTACCATGTAGACAGTGAGCGTGGCTGTACCTGCAGGGCGCAGCACCTTGTAGCCACCAGAGAAAACCTTTGATGACTCGAAGTGTGATAGCACGTAATAAACTGTTGCCGACGCACCTATTGCCATGAAAGCCCATGGAAGTGTAGGCGTTAGTTTATTGAATATCCACAACTCATGGCATAAGATTGAGAAGAATATAAGCATCGCGACGATGGATATCTCATACTTTGCCTTTCCCGTTACATCGTTAAGTTTAGAGGCTATCACAGTGATGCACACACCGCTCATCACGAGTAGGTGATGTACACCGTTATCAACGTGTAAAGTATCGTGCAGGAAAGTATATAGGAAGTTGTTCTCAAATGCGATGAACGATTTGCCACCGAGCGATTCTTTCAGCGGTGATGTGAGCATCGCAAGCACGAGCAATGCACTCCACACAAGAAACACACCATAGCGTGATTTACGGCACAGCACATAAGCAATAGCGCAAAATACATACGACCAACCAATCAGTCCAAGAATACCCCACCAGCGGGCTACAAATGCGCCTCCATTCTTATCGACAAAGGTAAACGCAAGCCATACAAGCAACGCGACTCCGGTTACTTGAAGCAAGGTCTTAAACCAACGGCCGTTCCACGACTTGGGATAAAGGTTCCACACAAGAAAGAATCCTAATATCGCAAGCGGTCTGTAAGCCAGTTTGGAATAAGGAGCGGCTTCACCTACTCCACCCTCACTGTTAACGAGGAAAACGCCCATAATAATCAGTGCCAGTGTGCGCATGATAATGTGCAGGAATGAAGATTCTACGCTCTTACCTTTTCCATAACGGCGTTCTATGGCATAAGGTATACTCATGCCCACAGCAACAAGAAAACAAGGAAACACAAAGTCGGCAAGCCCCATGAAGTCCTCACCCCAGTCACCGTGTTCCATCCAGTGAGGAACACCCGATATGCGCCACATATCATTGACAAATATCATAAGAGCCATAGTCAATGCCCTGAACATATCTATGGCTTTATTGCGCTGTTTATAGAAATCGCTAATCATATCGCAAAGTTAATGTTTTTTTTCAAGAAGATGAAATTAATCTGTATATTAGATCGTAACTCCTTATTATACAAGAAAACAAGCACCTCTCCCATCTCATGCAGGTTCCGTGCCCTTCAGCTCGGCTGAAGGGTTCCCCTCCACCTTCCGGGTATAGACACAAAAAAGAGAGGGCCGCACTTTCGT
>DCGA01000108.1:0-265 GCA_002314465.1 bacterium UBA1790
GAAAAGACTAATATCGTCCCCATGGTTACTCCCCGCGACATCGTCGAGACTCGCGAAATCGTACAGAAGATTTATGTGGACGAGAAAATCGAACGCTACATCGTCGACATCGTCTTCGCAACACGTTTCCCCGGCGACTACGGTCTTAACGACCTCAAGGGTATGATTAGCTTCGGTGCATCGCCCCGTGCTTCTATCAGCATGGCTCTCGCTGCACGCGCCTATGCATTCCTCAAGGGCCGTGGTTATGTCATCCCCGAGGATG
>DCGA01000108.1:312-568 GCA_002314465.1 bacterium UBA1790
GTGATGCGCCACCGCATCGGCTTGTCTTACGAGGCCGAGGCCAACAATATCGGCGCCGACGAGATTATCAGTGAAATCCTTGACAAGATTGCAGTACCCTGATATCACACCAAGTGATGGAACAAAACGAATTGCTCAAGAAAGTCCGCAAGATTGAAATCAAGGCTAAAGGACTTTCGCAAAACATATTTGCCGGCGAGTACCACTCGGCCTTCAAGGGGCGTGGTATGACCTTCAGCGAGGTGCGCGAGTATCA
>DCGA01000108.1:604-1781 GCA_002314465.1 bacterium UBA1790
GCGACATCGACTGGAACGTTACCGCACGCTACAACAAGCCCTACGTCAAGGTCTACGAGGAGGAGCGTGAACTCACCGTTATGCTCGTGGTCGACCTCTCGGGCAGCAAGGACTTTGGTGCCATGGGTGTCGCTAAGCGCGAAATGATGACCGAGATTGCCGCCACGCTCGCGTTCTCGGCTATACAGAACAACGACAAGGTGGGTGTGCTTTTCTTTACCGACAAGATTGAGAAGTTCATTCCTCCCAAGAAGGGTCGCAAGCACATCTTGCTTCTCATTCGCGAACTCCTGAGCTTTGAGCCCGAGAGCCGCGGCACCGACATCAACCATGCCCTGGAGTACTTGACCAGTGCCCTGAAAAAACGCTGCACAACATTCCTCGTGAGCGATTTTATCGACACGGGCGACTACTACAAGGCAATGTCTATCGCCAATCATAAGCACGATCTTATAGCCATTCAGGTCTACGACAAGCGCGAGGCCCAACTTCCCGACGTGGGACTCATGCAGGTGCTCGACGCCGAGCGTGGCACTACTCGCTGGATCAATACCAGCAGCCGCAAGGTGCGTCAGGCCTACGACAAGTGGTGGTACGAGCGTCAGCAGGCTATGCAAGACACCGTCATGCGATGCAATGTCGACCTGGCAAGCGTTGCCACCGATGAGGACTATGTTAAATCGCTCATGGGCTTGTTTAAGAAAAGAGGATAACCATTTATGAAACTTATCAACAAGATAGTACTGGCGGCATTGTTGCTCATGGCTTGCGCTCAAGGCGCGGCTGCGGGCAACACCACTGTTACTGCACGTCTCGACTCGGCGACCCTGCTCATGGGCAAGGTTACGCCGCTTCACATCGAGATTGTGCAAGACAAGAACGCCATCGGTTTCTTCCCCTGGGAGAACCGCGACACGCTCAACGCATTCGTGGAGATTGCTGCCAAGCCCAAGGCCGATACTACCGACCTGGGTAACGGACGCATCCAGATTAACCGCGACCTCATCCTCCAGTCGTTCGACTCGGGTTTGTATGCCATCAAGCCCATCCCTTATGTGATAGGCCGCGACACTTTCAAGACTCAGCAACTTACCCTCAAGGTGCTTCCCGTCAAGGTCGACACGCTTCAGGACATCCACGACTATGCTCCCGTCGAGACCGTGCCGTTCAAGTTCTT
>DCGA01000108.1:1825-2988 GCA_002314465.1 bacterium UBA1790
ACTGGTGGATTTACCTCATCGTGGCGCTTCTTGCCGCTGCAGGCATTTATTACTACTTTGCATGGTATAAGAAGGGACGCAAGATAGGTATGCCCGGTCGCAAGCGTCTCTCGCCCTACGACGAGGCAATGCTCAACCTCAAGCGCCTCAAGGAGGACAACCTGTGGCAGAACGGTCAGGAGAAGGCTTATTTCACCGGCCTCACCGACATCCTGCGCTCTTACATCGACCGCCGATTCCAGATTAACGCAGTGGAGATGACTTCATCGCAGATTGTGGAGACTCTCAAGAAAAACGACGAGACTCGCGCCGTCAACGAGCAGTTGAGTATGATTCTCGAGATTGCCGATATCGTGAAGTTTGCCAACGTGCGTCCGCTGGCCGATGATAATGAACTCGCTTTCCAGCGTGCTATCAACTTTGTTGAGGCTACTCGTCCGCTCGACGAGGCCGAAGGCGAAAACGACAACAAGAAGGAGGAGGACAAGCAATGATGAATCTTTCACATCCCGCTCTGCTGTGGCTATTCTTACTCTACATCCCGCTCATCGCGTGGTATGTCTACAGCCAGCGCAACTCGGCCCCCTCTATGCGCATGTCCACAACCATGCCGTTCGACTCGCTGCCCACTTCGTTGAAGGCCTATATGCGCCACTTCATGTTTGCACTCAAACTGGCCATGCTGGGTTGCCTCATCATCATCCTGTGCCGCCCGCAGACTCACGACAGTTGGGAAACCAGTGATGTCGAGGGTACCGATATCGTCGTTGCTCTCGATGTGTCAACCAGTATGCTTGCCAAGGACTTTTCGCCCAACCGCCTCGATGCCGCCAAGGATGTGGCTACACAGTTTGTTTCTGGTCGTGACCACGACAACATCGGTCTGGTGGTTTTTGCCGCCGAGAGTTTTACGCAGGTGCCCATGACAATGGACAACGCCATGCTGGTCAATGCCATTCAGCAGGTGCAGATAGGCGTGCTTGAAGATGGTACTGCCATCGGCGACGGTATCGCTACCGCCATCAACCGCATCAAGGACGGCAAGGCCAAGAGCAAGAGCATCATTCTGCTCACCGACGGTTCTAACAACACCGGTGTCATTGCACCGCTCACTGCGGCACAGGTGGCACAGCAATATGGCATCAAGATTTACACCATCGGTG
>DCGA01000108.1:3131-18516 GCA_002314465.1 bacterium UBA1790
CCAGGCTACCGGCGGTAAGTACTTCCGTGCTACGAGCAAGGGTGTTCTCAAGAACGTGTTTGCCGAGATTGACCGTCTCGAGAAAACTCATCTTGATGTTCAGCGATTCACCCACACCGAGGACAACTACATGCCTTGGGCTATCGCCCTCATGGCTCTGCTCATGTTCTACCTTGTGTGCGAGTACACTGTGATGCGCCGCATCCCATAACACACTTAATGTATTGACTGCTTTATAGATATAACGCTATATGTTTAGTTTTGCTAATCCCGGATACCTCTATCTGCTGTTGCTGCTCCCCGTGGTGGCAGCATTGCACATGGGCGCAAGGATGGCCCGAAAGCGCAGTCTGGCCAAGTTCGGCCGCGCGCAGGTCATCGGTGACCTGATGCCCGAGGTATCACCCTATAAAACCTGGATTAAACTTGGACTGGAGTTGCTGCTGCTCGCTATCGTGGTAGTAATCCTTGCACGCCCGCGTGCCGGTGCAAGCAAGACCTCTACTCGTGTCCACGGCATCGAGGTGATGGTGGCTGTCGATGTTTCTAACTCTATGAACGCCAGCAGCACCGACAACGCTACCGATATCAGCCGCCTGCAACGCTCTAAGCTCATCCTCCAGAAACTCATCGACCGCATGACCAACGACAAGATGGGACTCATCGTTTTTGCCGGCAATGCCTACATGCAGATGCCTCTCACCGGTGACGCTTCGTCGGCCAAGCTGTTCCTCAACGGCATCAACACCAATATGGCACCCACGCAGGGTACTGCCATAGGTGCTGCCATTGACCTTGCGACCAACTCGTTCTCGCAAAGCAAGAAATCGCAGAAGGCTATTATTGTTATCACCGATGGTGAGAACTTTGAGGACGATGCCATAGGCGCTGCATCGCAGGCCCAGAAGAAGGGCATCCAGGTCGATGTAATGGGCGTAGGCTCTACCAAGGGCGCTCCCATTCCCATGGGCGACGGCAATTACCTTACCGACGATGCCGGCGAGGTTGTAACCACCGCACTCAACGAGAAGATGGGACAGGACATTGCCCGTGCCGGTAAGGGTGCTTACGTGAGCGGCAATGCGAGCGATGCCGTGGAGACTCTCTACGACACCCTTGACAAACTCGCCAAGAGCGACCTCGCAACCATTTCCTACACCCAGCACGATGAGCAGTTCCCCGTTTTTGCGTGGATTGCGGTGCTGCTGGTTATCGCACTCATAGTGCTCCTCGAGCGCAAGAACCCGTGGCTCGAGCGCTACAACTTCTTTACTAAAGACAAACAAAATGAGACAGTTGATAAGAAATAGTATCCTCGCGCTTGTCGCTTCGTTGACTCTTACTGCTGTTGCACCTGCTGCATCGGCGCAAGATACATCAACCAAGAAAGAGCGCAACTACATACGCAGCGGCAACAAACTCTTCAACGAGAAGCGTTATGCCGAGGCCGAGGTTGAGTACAACAAGGCCTTGCAGGCCAACCCGAACTCGTCGGTGGCTACATTCAACCTCGCTACGACGCTCTTGCGCCAGGGTAACGGCACTGCCAACAAGGACGATAAGAACAATCCTGCCAACCGTGCCGAGTCTATGCTCGAGAACCTCGTGAAGAGTACTGCCAACAACAGCGTGCTCTCCAAGGCATACTACGACCTGGGTAACATTGCCTACAACCGCAAGGACTATGGCAAGGCTGTAGAGTACTACAAGAATGCCCTGCGTCGCAATCCCGACTACAACGAGGCTCGCGACAACCTGCGCCTTGCACAACTCCACAAGAACGACGAGAACGGCAAGAACGACAAGAACAACGAGGATAACAAAGACCAGGACAAGGACAAAAAGGACCAGAACAAAGACAAGGATCAGAATAAGGACCAAAACAAGGACCAAGACAAGAATAAAGACCAGAACAAGGATAAGGGCGACCAGCAGAAGCAGCAACCCCAGCAACAGCAGCAGGGTGGCATGAGCCAGCAAAACGTGGAACAGATTCTCAAGACCATGCAGGACAAGGAGAACTCTACACAGCAGCGCATGCAGGCTGTACAGGCTCAGCAACAGCGCAACGAGCGCCAGCGCACTAATCGCAAGTGGTAACCCCCTTCCTTTTATTTAGTGAGAAATGAATGTTTTGAAAAAAATATCGCTTGCCCTCTTCCTGGCTGTGGTTGCGACGGTGGCTCATGCGGCTGTCTCGTTCACTGCACAGGCTCCGCGTCAGGTTGTGGAGGGTAATAAGTTCAACATCACCTTTGTGCTTCAGAACGCCGAAGGACAGGGTTTCACTGCCCCCGAGTTATCGTGGGCGCGCAAACTCTACGGACCGGCAATGTCTACAAGCTACAGTTCTACTTGGATCAACGGCAAGTCTTCGAGCAGCAGTTCGGTGGAGTATAACATGATTTACAAGGCCGAGAAGCCGGGTAAGTATACCGTAGGGCCGGCATCGATTACCGTCAATGGCACTCGCATGACCACGCGTCCCATCACTATCGAGGTGATTTCGGGTGGCAAGGCGGCTGCCGACGAGCGTCGCGAGGAACAGGAGCGCCGCAGTCAGGTGCAGTTCGACGACCCGCTCACACAGGACGCAAGCAAGGGGGTAGGGGCTAAGGACCTCTTCGTTCGCATCGAGATGTCTAAGCCTCGCGTTTACGAGCAGCAGGCGGTTGTGTGCACCATCAAGCTCTACACGCGTTACCAGATTTCGCAGTTCATGGTCACCAAGCAACCCTCGTTCGACGGCTTCCTCATCGAGGAAATCAACCAGCAGCCCAGTCTCAATAACGACGAGGTGCTCAACGGACAGCATTACAAGGTGGCGGTGCTCAACCGCTGCATCCTATATCCGCAGCAGAGCGGCAAACTCACTATTACATCGGGTACCTACGACATCAATGTGGTGCAGTATGAGAACTACCGCACTCCGTTCGGTACTCTCTCGCAGCCGGTTGAGCGCAAGATGCAGGTTGAGTCCAACCAATCTACCGTTAATATCACTCCGCTGCCCGAGCCTCGTCCCGCTACCTTCACTGGTGCCGTGGGCAAGTTCTCTGTTAAGACTGCTCTCAATAATTCCGACCTCAAGACTTTCAAGGCATCGGTCTACAGTTATATCATTGAGGGCACTGGCAACATCAAGTACATCAAGGCGCCGAGTGTTTCGTTCCCCAAGGAGTTTGATGTTTACGACCCCAAGAACAATGTCAAGACTTCGCCTTCAAGCGGTGACGTCAGCGGCACTGTCAACATCGACTACACGTTCATACCGCAGTATGCGGGCGACTTCTCCATCCCGGCAAGTGTTTTCACTTACTTCAACCCCGAGACTGGCAAGTACGAGGACGTGAACATACCTGCTACCGACCTCAAGGTTGCCAAGGGCGCGGGTTCTCCGTCTAATCACTACCGCATGCAGAATATGGACATCCGCAACATCAAGACCGGTGACTTCAATCTGTCTAAGTCGCAGAGTTTCATGGTGGGTGGTGCTGCCTACTGGTTGTGGTACATCCTTCCGCTCATGGCTCTCGCGGGTCTTATGGTTTACTATCGCAAGCAACTCAAAATGCGTGCCGATGTCGGACTCATGCGCACCAAGCGTGCCAACAAGGTGGCTCAGCGCCGTCTCAAGCGCGCACGCTCATTTGTCAAGGCTGGCGACCGCAGTGCGTTCTATGCCGAGTTACTCACTGCCATGTGGGGCTACTTGAGCGACAAACTGGGTATTCCGGTTTCTGAACTCAACAAGGAGAATATCGCTGCCAACCTCGAGTCTTATGGTGTCGATGAACAGTTGCGTGGCACTACACTGGCTATGCTCGACAAGTGCGAGTTTGCACAGTATGCTCCCGAACTTGCCGGCGACGATATGGCTAAGGTGATGGACGAGGCTGCGGCAATAATCGGCGACCTCGAGAATGTAAAACCCTCTAAAAAACAGAAGTCATGATGAAGAACATCTTTATATTGCTGGCGTTTGTCATGATGGGCGCTTCTTGCGCATGGGCCGGTAGCCTGGTAGAGCAGGCCAATGCTGCATTTGGCACCGAGCACTACAACAAGGCTCTCGAACTCTATCTCAAGGCCGAAAAGACACAGGGCACTTCTTCGCAGTTGTGCTACAACATAGGTAACACTTATTATCGCCTCAAGGATATTCCGCATGCAGTGCTTTACTATGAGCGTGCACTCATCCTTGACCCTGCCAATGGTGATGCTCGTTTCAACCTGGAGTTTGCCCGTGAAAAGGCTGCCATCAACGAGGACAATGGCGATACCTATTTCTCAACCCGCATTGCCGGCGCAGTGAGCACACTGTCGAGCAACACGTGGGCAACTATTGGTGTCATCTCTTTCATCCTTTTCCTCCTTGCCATGGCGGCTTATTTCTTCATGGACAATGTTATTGTGCGCAAGGTGGGCTTCTTTGGCGGCATTGCGTTGATAGCAGTGAGCGTCATTGCCAATGTATGCGCATTCTACATGCACGACAAGGCTGTTAACCGCAACACTGCCATCGTGATGACCGAGGGCCCTGTGCAGGTGAGCACTGCTCCGCGTGTTCCCAAGGATAAGAGCGAGGTCGCTTTCGAGATTAAGGAAGGTTACAAGGTTACCATCACCGACTCGGTCACCTCTCAAGGTGTCCTTTGGTATGATATTGAGACCGTTGACCAGCGTGTGGGCTGGATTAACGCCAAGGATATAGAAATCATTTAACACTCACGATATGCTTGAATACCTGCAAGGGATAGATGCTCAATGGTTGCTTGCCATCAATGGCATGCATTGCGATTACATGGACTCGTTCATGTGGATGGTTTCAAAGACCTATTCATGGTCGCTCATTGGCATCGTGGCACTGGCTGTTACAGGTCGCAAGGGATGGCGCCAGGCTTTGATTTTTGTGCTTGCCATTGCGCTTGCAGTGCTTGTTGCCGACCAGGTATCGTCGGGACTTATCAAGCATGCTGTGGAGCGTTTGCGTCCCACTCATGAGCCTTCGCTCGAGGGAATGATTCACCTTGTGCGTGATTATCGTGGCGGTCTCTATGGCTTTGTTTCGAGCCATGCTGCCAATTCTTTTGCCATTGCTGTGCTGGTGGGCTGTGTAATGCCTCACCGTGCGGCTCTCGGCTCGCTGTTGGCATGGGCTGCTCTGCAATGCTACAGTCGCATGTATCTGGGCGTTCATTACCCGGGTGACATCATAGGCGGTATGCTTGTGGGGCTTGCTGCAGGTGCTTTGGCCTATTGGATTTGGCTCAAGGCTACTGCCCGTTATTGCGGTGAGGATGCTGCCAAGCCTTCTGTACCCGATTCTTGGGCTGTCACTGCAGCAACATGGGGCTCGGTGGCTGTACTTGCCGTAGCGGCAATCTTTTGACATTTATCTTTTATAAAAATATGAAGACAATCTACTTTAACGAACTCAGAGAGATCAAGAACAACCTCCCCGAAGGTTCAGTACACACTATCGCCGACAAACTCAACCTGCCGGTGCAGTCGGTAAGAAATTACTTTGGCGGCACCGATTATGACGAGGGAAGCAATATGGGTGTTCACATTGAGCCCGGTCCCAATGGCGGTTTCGTCACTCTGGAGGATACTACTATCCTCGACATGGCGCTCGAGATTCTTGCCGCACAGGGCAAGTAATCGTTGCCATTACACATGACAGCGGCAGTTAACCACGCATCGTGGCGCGCCAGGGTTTGGCTGGCACTGGGAGTATTCTCGTTCCTGGTGTTGCTCATTGTGTCGCCCGATTCTTGGCTTCACTGCACGTGGGACCACCACGATTCGGCATGGTTTTTCACTTGCGGTAAGGCGTGGATGAGCGGCATGGTTCCATATGATGATTATGCCGATTCCAAGGGACCTTTGCTATGGCTAATCTATGGCATTGGCTATCTCATCAGCCCGCACGATTTCCATGGTGTCTTTTGGCTGTCATGCATTTTCTACACGGCCACTTTCTACCTTTGCTACAAGATTGCGTTGCTTTTCCTTGACGATGGGCCGCGTTCCTTGCTTGCATCGATGGGTATGGCTGTGTTCTTCTTTTTCCCGGGCATCCATTACGAGGTGAGGGCCGAGGATTTCGCGCTGCTTTTCTCGGCTGCGGCTCTCTACCATGCATTCAGGCTTTCGTGTCAGCACGACATGGACAACCATGCATTTGCTTGTGCATCATGGTGGATAGGAGTGTGCCTTGCATCAACCGCGCTCATCAAGTACAATATCACGGCTATGCTCCTTGCTCCCGCTGTGGTGGTTGTCTTGCAGTGCATCCGTTGCGGTCAGCGGTGGTGGCAACCGTTATGGCGCATTGTTGCCGGTGCAGCCGTTGTGATAGTGCCGTTTGTTGCCTATATGCTTGCCGTGGGATGCTTCGACGACTTCGTCCGCGAGTATTTCATCAATACCCTGGCAACGCTGGGCAATAACAAGTATCGCATGCTCGATGCTGTGGGTATGATAGCCACACACCACGGTATGGCAACCTATCTGGTGCTTGTGCTCGCTTCGGTTGTCACTGCGTTCTTCACCTTGCGTCGTGGCCGCCTGTTGCCTTTGCTCATGTTTGCTTGGTATCTGCTCATAATCGTGCGTAATGCCAAGTGGACCTATTATTACGCGTCGCTCTCGCTATTCGCAATATTCGGCGTTATCGCTCTGGTATCTGTCATTTCAAGCAAGCGCACGGCTGTTGTTGCAACTGCCTTTGCAGCGGTGGCAATCCCCGCAGCCTTGGGTGGTATCATGTACCTTGACCCCTCTGTGGCTTGGTACAACAGCCACAGTGAGCAACAGGCCGACTTTAACCGTTGCATCGAGGCGATGAAGCAGGTCAATCGCCCGCGCGTTCTATATTATAATATGAACGGCAGTTACGATGTCCCCGTCGATGGTTTGCCTGCTTGCCGCTATTGGGCTTCACAGAACGGCTCTACGGCCGAGATGGATAGCATTCAGGTCAGTGCTATCGCCAACGGCGACGCCGACTTTGTGTTCATGCTTCCGTCGTCACCCATGAACGAGCGCATCGACACCACTCGTTACGAGCGTATGGACAGCCACTGTCCCGAAATAATGACAATGTATAAGAAAAAATAAAGCTAATAATTATGAAGAAAATTTTAACCGTTTTTTGTCTGTTTGCATCGCTTATGCCATCTCTTGGCCACGCTAAGGGTTTGGCTTTGTGGGCCGATGCCAACTATATCATGCATCCCGCTAAGGGTTTTTACCGCTTTATCGTTAGCGAGGAGGAACCCCTTACCGAGGCTCAGAGAAAATCTCTCACGTGGGCGGTGTTTAAGCAGAACGTCAACCCTGTTCATTACGAGTGTCCATCGCCTTCGTTTGCTAATAATGAGGCAATGAGTAGCGCCTGGTGTGCTCATTGGAACTTGATTAAGGGCGATGTTTTTACTCTTAACGATCCTTCGGTTGCTGCCACGATGTTCCGTGGTTACAAATGGCAACCCACCGTTCTCGTTGCCGACAACGAGTTCGTCAACACCCACAATTTCCC
Source organism: bacterium UBA1790 (assembly GCA_002314465.1). Taxonomy (GTDB): domain Bacteria; phylum Bacteroidota; class Bacteroidia; order Bacteroidales; family Muribaculaceae; genus Sodaliphilus. Next base: position 10,678 of record DCGA01000108.1, read on the forward strand.
CGCTTATAACCGCTGGATGATGGGGGAGACCGTGAAGAGCATGCCGGCTTCGTTTGTTACCAAGATGCGCCAGCGTTATGGAAGCAAGGTTAATGCCAGCTACGAGGCTGCGAGTCTGCGCGGTACCAATGGCGTACTTGCCGTTACCGACTTCGGCGTTAATAATGGCAAAGCCCTGGTCGTTTACACTTGGCTCGTGAACGGCAAGGAGGTGTGTACACACGAGATGCGCACCACTGTTGAACCCGGCTATGAGAACAGTGTATGGTCGCTCGACGACGAGGGTGTTTATGGCCTTCCCGAGGTTGTGACCATCGCGCGCGACAAGGCTACCGGCAATATCGAGTTCTATGTTTTGCGTGGTGGTACCGAGAGCGCCACTCTCTTGCATTTCTGCCAAAATGGTAACAAACTCGAACTTGTAGACCGCAAGTCTCATTACCTATGGATTGACTGCAAATACACATCATTGGATGCTCTTGGTAATCCTGCGCTTGATCCGAAGGACAACTATACTACCGGCCTTGAGTTTGTTTCACAAGGTACCCCCGATGATAATGGCTTGGTATACCGATATGCCAATTATGACGTGAGTGGTTGGTTGTCTTATGGCGAGGTTGAGGGCAGCCTTTACATTGCGTGGAACACTTCTGAGGATAACTTCGTGGATCCTTCTCCCGACGAGGCTTGGAGTGATTTACGCCCCGATGGTGCTACCTGGGAGCGTGATTATGCTAGCGAGCAGGTTGTCGCAGGATTGTACGACTTCGGTTGTGATGGTGTAGACGAGATTGTAGTGTGCAAGCGTTGGTTTGATGAGGCTCACAAGAAGACCGGCGTGGGCATCGCTGTAGTTTTCCCCGAGCATGGTAACGCACGGTTCCATTTTCTGTCGCAGGGTTCTTGCTGTGTTGACGGTGAGGCTAAAGTTGTGATTAAGGATAATATGATTACTATCGACCGCAACAATGGCATTGTCGACAGTTGGACTTGGACCAAGGATGGCTTTGTGAAAAAATAATGCGATCGAACATATAAAAAAGCAGCCGCTCCGGATTTCCGGGGCGGCTGTCTGTATCTTGTCTTATTGCTGTGCAGCCATGTAGGCGCGCCACTTCTCGATGAGTGCAGTCATGTCCTCGGGCAACTCGCTGTTGAAGTCCATCTGCTGGCCTGTTGCGGGATGAACGAAGCCTAAGGTCTTGGCATGCAGCGCTTGTCTTGGGCACAGGTCAAAGCAGTTGCGTATGAACTGGCCGTACTTGGCGGTGCGGTTGCCTCGCAGTATCTCATTGCCGCCGTAACGCTCGTCGTTGAAAAGTGGGTGGCCAATGTACTTCATGTGTACGCGTATCTGGTGCGTACGGCCGGTCTCGAGTTGGCAGCGCACCACAGCCACGTGGCCCAGGTTCTCCATCGTGTGGTAGTGTGTCACGGCGTGCTTGCCCATGTCGCCGTCGGGGAACACGCACATTTGCAGGCGGTCGCGCAGGCTGCGGCCTATGTTGCCGGTCACTGTTCCGTCTTCGTCCTTCATCTCGCCCCACACCACGGCAATGTACTGTCGCTTGGTGGTCTTGTTAAAGAACTGCAGGCCCAGCGAGGTCTTGGCGCGTGGGGTCTTTGCCACTACGAGAAGGCCCGATGTATCCTTGTCGATGCGGTGAACGAGGCCCATGCGAGGGTCGGTCACGTCATAGTCGGGATTATCCTTGAAATGCCATGCAATGGCATTGACCAGCGTTCCGTCATAGTTGCCGTGGCCGGGATGCACACACATACCGGCGGGCTTGTTCACTACGAGCAGCTCGTCGTCTTCATACACGATGTTGAGGGGAATGTCTTGTGCAACAATCTCGTTCTCATAGCGCGGACGGTCCATCACCACGCTTATTATGTCGCCGGGATGCACGCGGTAGTTGCTCTTCACGGCGCGGCCGTTCACGCGTATGCACTGTGCTTCGGCTGCATTCTGGATGCGGTTGCGCGATGTGCCCTTGATGCGTTCAACGAGATATTTGTCGATGCGCAGCAGCACTTGCCCTTTCTCTACCTCATAGCGGTAATGCTCCCAGTAGTCGCGCCCGTTCTCGGTAAAGTCGGGGTCGGCAAAGTCCATTTGGATTTGGGCGCCGCCACCTTCCAGTTCATCGTCCAGCAGATTGTTGTCGAGGTCGTTCATTGCCTGTTAGAGTCCTAATTCTAAAGCCTGTGCATTCTCGATTGAGTCGATTGTCGAGGTGTCGATAGCCATGTAGGGGTTGTTGTCGTTAAGCGAACCGTCGCCCACGCTAAGGCGAATCATAGCATTGATGGGAACTCCGGTGCCGGGTGCAATCTGGCGGCCGTTGACGAGGACTGCCACTATAAGTCCTGAATAGGCCGAAGCGACAGTGTCAATCTCGATGTTCTTAAAGCCCATGCTGTGTAGTGAGGCAAGTGACTGGTTGATAGGGGTGTCCTGCATTTTGGGGAACGATACGATGCGGGGATGCATGGCGTTCACGTTTAGGTAAACGGTGCGTATCGCCTTGATGAATGAACCTGCCTTGGGCTCCTGGTCCATGACCACTCCTGGCTTGTAATTCTCGTTCCAGTTGGTCGAGTCGGCGATTTCCCAGTCCAGTCCGGCTGCTTCAAGTTTGTCAATAGCCTGTTCAAGCGACATGTTTCGTACCTCAGGCACGAGCTTTTCCTGGCCGTGCGATGTGAATACATCGATAAACAGCAGTCCTATGAAGATTGCAGCGCAAAATGCACACACAATGAGTACCGAGTTGACAAGAATCGGGTGCTTGTCGCGGAATGGAGTGGGTTGAGCCATTATGGGGTAGTTGTTTTAATTTGTCAATGTTTGTTGTTACAATCTGCAAAGTTAATGAAACTACACCGCAATTCAAAATGAAAACAATGTTTTTTTGCTCTTGTGCTATAATTGTGTCTCCTTTATTGGGTTATATCGTTTTTTTTTGTACCTTTGGAAATTATATTGATTATCATCTAAACAGATAGTATGGAAAAAGAAAAAATCATGACTCCTGTGGAGTTCTCCGACATTTGTCCGATTGCCGATAAAGATTTCCACAACGAGATGTCGATACTGGTCGAGGAGCCTGCGTTTCAGAAGATTCTGAGCATGATTGCTCCCCAATACACCTTCTCTAAACTCAAGAAAATACTTCTCGCACTCAACTCTAAGCACGAGTTCCAGTCCACCGTAATGAAAATGGTCATCGAGGGTATGCTCGAGAAGACTACTTCGGGACTTACTTGGAGCGGAACCGAGTTCATGGATGCCGATACTCCCTATAGTTTCATCACTAACCATCGCGACATCGTACTCGATGCTACCAATCTGGGCTACATCCTCATTGCCAGCGGCCGCGAGTCGTGCGAGGTGGCTATCGGTAATAATCTGCTCGTTTACGATTGGATTAAGAAACTGGTGCGCCTCAACCGCAGTTTCATCGTTAAGCGTAACCTGGGCAAAATCCAGACTCTTAACGCTGCAATTCAGTTGTCAAGTTACATCCACTTCGCTTTGACACAGAAGAAGAAATCTATCTGGATTGCTCAGCGCGAGGGACGATGCAAGGACAGCAACGACCGCACTCAGGAGAGCCTCCTCAAGATGCTCACCTACGGCAACCGCGAGAAGAGCATTGTTGAGAGCCTCAAGGAACTCAACATTGCACCCATCGCTCTGTGCTATGAGTACGACCCCAATGATTACCTCAAGGCTCGCGAGTTCCTCCTCAAGAGCAAGAACCCCAACTGGAAGAAGTCGCCCGAAGACGATCTCATCAGTATGCAGACCGGCATCATGGGATTCAAGGGCAAGGTGCACTACAGTTTCACTCCTTGCATCAACGAAGAACTCGACAAGATTCCTGCCGACCTCGACAAGATGCTCACCGTGAGCCGAATATGTAACATTATTGACCACGCAATCCACGAGAATTACAAGATTTTCAAGACCAATTATATCGCCCACGACATCCTCTTCGACAACAAGGATTTCGCCGACAAATATACCGAGGAAGAGAAGGATGCCTTCATCAAGTACTTGGGTGGTCAGATCGATAAAATCAAGGACATCAAGCTCACCGACTTCGACCGTTACTTCCTCTACAGCAAGATGCTGCAGATGTACAGCAACCCGCTCACTAATCAGCTTGAGGCTATGAAGTAACCCCTCTGGTTACTTTTCACGATATCATTATAAAAGGCGCTTCGCCAGTGGGCGCGGCGCCTTTCGCTTTTAATAACTCACATCTATGAGACTACATTGGCTACCGTTTGTAGCGGTTATCCTGTTAACTTTCGTGCTTGATGCAGTGTTGCTGCGCAAGGCGTGGAAAACCGGCAAGGCTTCTTTCAAGGCCCTGGGCATCATCAATGCTGTGGTGTCGGTACTCGTCCTTGCGGCTGTCATTTACTCCTTTGTGTCAATGCCTTCGACCAAACAAGAGTTTGTGGCACACATGGCTATAGGTGCGCGCATCTTGCTTGCCTATTTTGTCATCAACGTGCCCAAGTGGCTGTGGGGCATCTTCTACGGCATCGGTAGTATCAAGGGCATGCGCAGCGATGTGGCAACGATTCTCAAGGCTGCAGGCACTTTTATCGCTGCAGTCTCGCTATTTGCCATTCTTCAAGGCACGTTTTTCACTCCCTATAAGGTCGCTGTAACCGAGGTTCCCGTCTCTTTCAAGTCATTGCCCCAGGCATTCGACGGTTATCGCATTGTCCACATCAGCGATGCCCATCTGGGCACATTCGGCAGCGATACCACGTTTGTCGCATCGTGTGTCAACACCATCAACGGTTTGCATCCCGATGCGGTGTGTTTCACCGGCGACCTTGTGAGCATGACCGCCGAGGAGGCTAAACCCTTTGTATCGGTTTTGTCTCGCATCAAGGCTAAGGATGGCGTATTCACCATCCTGGGCAACCACGACTATGCCCACTACATGCCCATGCTCAACGACCAGCAGAAGGAAGCCGACCTTAATGAGTTGTGCGAATTGCAACGTTCCATGGGGTGGCGACTGCTCGACAATGAATCGGCAATCGTAAGGCGTGGCAACGATAGTATTGCCATTGTCGGTACTGCCAATTATGGCGATCCTCCCTTCCCCGTGTTTGGCGACTACGGAAAGGCTACACAGGGGCTCGATGGTGTTTTCAAGGTACACATGCAGCACAATCCCTACATGTGGCGCAGTGCCCTTGTAGGCAAGGCCGATGCTCCGCTCACTCTCTCGGGACACACCCATGCCATGCAGTTTGTCCTTCACCTTGCTGGCACTCGCATGTCACCGTCATCGTGGCGTTATTCCGAGTGGGGCGGTCTCTACATGGAAGGTTCTCAGGCACTTTATGTAAATACCGGTCTTGGTATGGTAGGACCTCCGTTCCGCATCGGCGTGCCTCCCGAAATCACGGTAATCACCCTTAAAAAAGCCCCCTAAACATTAAACCCTAAACCCTCAAATGTCCAAACTCTCAACAATAATATCCCAGGAATTGCACCTTCCTGTCAATCAGGTCGACAACACTGTCAGCCTGCTCGACGATGGTTGCACCGTACCTTTCATCAGCCGATATCGCAAGGAAGCAACGGGCGGACTCGATGATGTCGCTATACAGTCGATTGACATGCGCCTCAACTACTACAAGGAACTTGAGAAGCGCCGCGCTACTATTATCAAGACCATAGAGGCGCAAGACAAACTCACCCCCGAACTTGCCAATCGCATCAATAACTGCTGGGACGCAACCACTCTCGAGGATATTTACCTGCCTTACAAGCCCAAGCGCCAGACCCGTGCCGAGGCTGCACGCAAGCGTGGGCTGGAGCCCTTGGCACGCATTATCATGGCACAGCATGGCGACGACATCGCGCAACGTGCTACTAAGTTTGTCAACGATGAGGTAAAGACACCCGACGATGCAATCGCCGGTGCGCAGGATATCATTGCCGAGTGGGTGAGCGAGAACGAGGCTGCCCGCAATGCCGTGCGCCGTTCGTTCCGCTACGATGCTGTTCTTACCTCACATTTCGTAAAGGGCAAGGAAATCGAGGGTCGCAACTATGAGAACTATTATGAGTTTTCACAGCCTCTCAAGCGTGTTTCTTCTCACCAGTTGCTCGCCATTCGCCGTGGCGAGAAGGAGGGATTCCTCAAGGTGGCTATCGGCATCAACGACGCCCGTGCTATGGACAATATCTCTCGCATAGTAGTCAAGGGCCACAGCGAGGCCTCTCAACTGGTCAACGAGGCTGCCGAGGATGGTTTCAAGCGACTTATTAAGCCCTCAATCGAGACCGAGTATGCCACTGCAGCCAAGGCTAAGGCCGATGAGCAGGCTATCGATACCTTTGCGATGAACGTGCGCCAACTCTTGTTTGCACCGCCACTGGGACACAAACGCGTGCTTGCTGTTGACCCGGGCTTCCGCACCGGTTGTAAGGTTGTTGCACTCGATGAGCAGGGCAACCTGCTGCATCACGACGTGATGTATCCCACTGCTCCGACCAACGACATCGAGGGCGCTACCGCTTTGGTGCTATACCTTGTCAACAAGTACAATATCAACGATATAGCGCTGGGCAACGGCACTGCAAGCCGTGAGACCGAGCGCTTCCTTAAGCGCATCAACTACGCTGGCCGCCATGTCAACGTGCATGTGGTGAGCGAGAACGGCGCGTCTATCTATTCGGCCTCTAAGGTGGCTCGCGACGAGTTCCCCGACAAGGATGTCACCGTGCGTGGCGCAGTCTCTATCGGGCGACGTCTCATTGACCCGCTTGCCGAACTCGTGAAGATTGACCCCAAGTCGATAGGTGTGGGGCAGTACCAGCACGATGTAGACCAGAACCGCCTCAAGGAGGCTCTGGAATACACTGTCGAGAGTTGCGTCAACAGCGTTGGCGTCAACATTAACACCGCCAGCAAGGAATTGCTTACCTATGTTGCCGGCCTCGGGCCTGCTCTCGCACAGAACATTGTGGCTTATCGTGCCGAGAATGGTGATTTCAAGACCCGACAGGAGATTCTCCGAGTTCCCAAACTGGGTGCCAAGACTTTTACCCAGGCTGCCGGATTCCTGCGCATTCCCGAGAGCGACAATCCCCTTGACAATTCGGCTGTACACCCCGAGCGATATGCTCTGGTTGAGAAGATGGCAAGCGATTGCGGATGCTCGGTTGCACAACTCATCAAGGACAAGGAACAACGCGATAAGATTGACCTCAAGCACTATGTCGCTGGCGATGTGGGCATGCCCACTCTGGTTGACATTATGCGCGAACTTGAGAAACCCGGACGTGACCCGCGTCAGCAGGTAAGTGTAGTAGAGTTTGATGACAATGTCAATTCTATCAACGACTTGCGCGAAGGCATGGAACTTAACGGCATTGTGACCAATGTTACCCAGTTCGGCGCTTTCGTCGACATAGGCGTCCACAAGGAGGGATTGGTTCATGTTTCCCAACTGTCGAAAAAACGCGTGGATAACCCAGCCAAGGTGGTGCGCGTAAACCAGCATGTACGTGTACGCGTTATTTCGGTAGATGTTGAGCGTCAGCGCATTGCCCTTACTATGAAACTGTGAAGATTACCTGCATCGGACATAGCGGATTTGCCATAGAGTGCGACAACGCCACTCTCGTCTTTGACTATTATACCGACGAGCACGGCGTGTTGCCCGCCATCCTTGAGCGTGCCTCAAGGATATACGTCTTTGTGTCGCACAGCCACCGCGATCACCTCAACCACGACATCTTCAAGTGGCAGTCGCAATACCGCATCGAGCGATATGTCATTGCCAACG
>DCGA01000108.1:18550-33902 GCA_002314465.1 bacterium UBA1790
CGCTCTGTCTCGACGACTTCCCGTTCACGTTCATGCACCACGACGAGGACTACTGCGACGGTTTCATCAAGGTTCATGCTTTCAACTCCACCGATGTGGGGGTGTGCTTTATGGCCGATATCGACGGCAAGCGCATTTTCCATGCGGGCGACTACAACTGTTGGCACTTTGAGCAGGAGCAGGGCGAGAAAGAAGTAAAGAAGGCTGTGGGCGATTTTATGGTCATTCTGCGTGCCATCGAGGCCTACACCTCTCATGTCGACCTCGCTATGTTCCCCGTTATACCCAACATTGGCGGTGACTTTGCAATGGGCGCCCGCCTTTATCTTGAGGCTGTTCCCACTGCTCATTTCATCCCCATGCACACTTGGGGACGCGACCGCGAGGCTACCATGTTCCACCTCTATCCCTCGCCCCACGGCACGGTTTTTCATCCCCTGTTTGCTCCCGGTGAAATCACGATTTAACAATCTGTTCGCACAGGGAGTTTAGTATAAGGCATTGTTCTCTTGTGATTTTGTGTCTACCCATGTGATATTCCCAAGGACTGATAATTAACATGCGGCCCGATGCGCAAGCATCAAAACTCTCGCCTGCTGGTTTGTAGTGTGGAGGGAAACCATTTTCCCTAAGTAAGATGATATTATATCCACGCTCAAGAGCTGTCCGCATTATCTTTTTCTCGGCCGGCGCTACAGCTGCACTCACCAGTACACCACCGGTCTCTCCAGTATCAAGCCACTTTTGTATTAATGAATTTAGTTCTTGGTCTGTGTAGCGACGGTGAACGATCACCGCTATTTTTTGGGGAACGTTAAGAAGGAAGCGATTCCCCACCGCCTTACATTTGCGATTGTCAATTTCCACATTGTGCATCACGGTAAACAAGTCTGGATGCTTTCGTTTTAGCAATAAGCGTCGTGGATTGTCATCAAGGTATCGTTTCCAACGATTGAGTTGGTCTCTGCCCTTTAGAATTTTATCGTTATAGCCGTTTTCAAATAGAAGAGGTTTCATGGCCGAGGGAAATCCTTCGGCAACACGACCGCCAGTTTGTAACATTTGTATAGTGTTTACCGGTTGTGTGGACGAGGAATTTCCCTCGGCTATTATCCTCCACAGTGCCCGGGTGCACCCTGTCTTAAATCCATAAACCACATTGCCCAAGTGCTTGCCTGGAGGCATAGCTGTCTTTACGTTAAGTATCATGTGGATGTGATCGGGCATGACACAGATTTTCCACACCTCTACCATAGGGTAGAAGAGGGAAATCTTGTTTATCTCCTCATTGATAATAGCTTTCCCCAACTGGCTGTGCTTAACACATGCTTGCATGTTTTCCTCAATCAGCGTGCCAAGTAGCGGCTTGCGGTCATTAACCACAAGTGTAATCATATAGAGGCCAGGTTCACGGTAGTTGTGCCACTGTCCTCGGCGTTTCATTGAGTGTTGTGTTTTGCTTTTAATCAGCGGCATGTTGCTTACTTGAACAGCAGCGGCATGAACTGTGACAGGTACTTGCGCCAGTTGCGCCACTCGTGGCCGCCACTCGATTCCTCGTAGGTGTAGCGCAGACGGTTCTTGTCGAGCATACGGGTAAACTTGGCGTTGTCTTTATACAGGAAATCGTCTTCGCCTATGCCTATCCAGTACAGTTTCACTCGTTGGTGGAATTGTGTCTTGAGTTTCTCCTCAAGGTTGTTATAGATGGGCGATTCCACGCCTTTCTTGGGGTTGATAGCTGCCGAGAACAGTCCCACATAGGCATAGTCGCCGGGGTTGTTGGCACTGATGTACAGCGAGTGGTAGCCACCCATCGACAGGCCCGCTATGGCGCGTCGGCGCTTCATTTTCATAGTGCGGTAGTGGTTGTCCACATAGTTCACGATGTCGTTGAACGAGTTTTCAAATGTCCCTTCCATCCATTTCTGGTGTGAGAATGTGGGGTTGACCAGACCGGTTTCGGCATCACCGGGAGCGGCATTCTCGTCTACGTTGCCGTTAGGCATCACGATTATCATCGGTTCGGCTTTGCCCTGTGCTATCAGGTTGTCGGCAATCTGTGCGGTGCGGCCTTGTTCGAGCCATGCGGTCTCGTCACCGCCCGAGCCGTGCAGCAGGTAGAGCACCGGGTAGCGTGTGTGCGAGTCCTCATATCCTGCCGGGGTGTACACGCACATGCGGCGCTTGGTGCCCAGGGTGGGAGAGTCATACCACACTTGCGACACATTGCCGTGGGGCACGTTTGTCACGCTGTAAAGGCAAGGTTCTTCTTCACCGTCAATGATGAACATACTCATCACGGTGGCGACATCGCGTATGCGGTACACGTTCTCAGTGTCAAGTACCTTAACGCCGTCTACCACATAGTTGTAACGGTACATCTCGGGCTTGAGCGGTTTAGTGGTATAGGTCCACACACCGTTGTCACCGCGTTGCATCTCGGTGTCGGTGGTGTAGTCAAGGTGCAGGGTTACCTTCTTGGCCTCGGGGGCCTTGATGGCAAAGGTCACCGAATTGTCCTTGTTAATCACGGGCGCGCCCTTGGCTCCGCCTTTGAGTTCTTGCTGGGCGTTTACACTCAGTGTAGCAACCAGTGCGGCTGCAAGCAGTATCTTCTTCATATTCGTTTAGTATTCCTTGTTAAGGGCTTCGTTAAGCATTTCTCGCCAGTCCTCGCCGTTGCCGGGCTGCAGTGTGTGGATGCCCAGTTCGGCGGCGGCCTTCACGTTGTGCGGACTGTCGTCGATAAAGATTGTTTCGTTGGGAACGGCTCCCTCGCCTTCGAGCATCATCTCGAAGATGCGCGCATCGGGTTTCATCACTTTGCACTCATAGCTAAGGTACAGCTTGTCAAAGTAGTGGTCCACGGGATTACCGTTGCCGTCAAAGTCCTTGCTGCGTGCCCACTGCATCATGTAGGGGTTGGTATTTGACAGCAGGCTCACGCGATAACCCTTACGGCGTAGTTCCTGTATTGCGTCGAGCGTGTACTGGTGCATCTGCTTGTAATAACCGGTCCACCCATAGAGGCAGTCGTCATAGGTCATTTCCTTGCCTGCGAGTTCGCTCAGTTTGCTGCGGAACTCCTCGGCAGTGATTTCGCCGGCTTCCAGTTGGCCGAAGATCCCCACCTGTGTAAATGCGTCAAGATAAGACTTGGCCTCGCCGAAACCTATCTCGTTAAAATGCTTAATGGCGCGGTTCTTGTCTATTTCAAACACTACACCGCCCAGGTCAAACACGATATTTTTAATTTTGCTCATATAATGTTTTCTTAAATGATTTACAAAGATAACTATTTTCTGGCATAGAATTTGCCTATTGTATTATAAATTACTATTTTTGCAATACATTAACTAATTGGATCATGGGACTTATCTACGAAAAGAAGAAAGACGACGAAGTCGATGCAATTGACTTCATGAAGGTTGCCGAGGCACAACGAGCTTCACAGAACGTCGTGGCCGGAGAGGTTGTATCGCCATTGCCCTACGACGTGGAGAAAAAGCGACAGGTCAATCGCACTATAGAAAAAGAGCAGCGCCCCAAGTGAGCGCTGCTCTTCGTTTTGTATATAGCAGTTTCATTCCATGAAAAAGGAATTTCTTTTAGGTACACATCTTCCCCCTAAACCTTAAACCTTAAACCTTAAACCCTAAACCTTAAACATATACCAACGGCACCACCTTGCCCTTGAGCACCGACATTGCATTCAGTGCCAGAGCCTCCAGTTCGTCCTCGCCGGGATACACATGGGTGGGAGCGAGCCACGACACGCGTTCCATGATGCGTTCCACCAGGTATTCCCAGCGCGCCATACCTCCGGTTATGATAATGGCGTCAATTTTCCCCTTCAGCACAGCGGCCTGTGCCACGATGTTCTTGGCAATGTGGTAGGCCATCGCGTTAACATAGAAGGTTGCCTCTTCGTCGCCGTTCTTTATGCGCATTTCTACCTCGAGCATGTCATTGGTTCCCAGCAGTGCTGTGAGTCCTGCTTGTCCGGCTATGCGTTTGAGCAATTCGTCTTCGGTAAACCGACCGCTGTAGCACAGGCGTATGAGGTCTACAGCAGGAAGCGAACCGGCACGCTCGGGCGAGAACGGGCCTTCGCCGTCAAGGGCGTTGTTCACATCTACTGCCTTGCCATGGTCGTGCGCGGCGATTGAGATACCTCCGCCCAGATGGCACATGATGAGGTTAAGGTTCTCGTATGTGGTGTTATGCTCGCGGGCAAAACGGCGTGCCATGGCGCGTTGGTTGAGGGCGTGCCATATACAGATGCGCTTCATCAGTGGTGAACCGCACACACGGGCATAGTCGTTAAGTTCGTCGGTAACTCCGGGGTCGGCTATAAAACTGCGGCAGCCGGGTATCTCGCTGGCAATCTCATGGGCAATGATACACCCCAGGTCGCATGCGTGCTGGTGATCGGCGTTGCGGGCGTCGTATATCATCTTATCGTTCACCTCATACACGCCTCCGCTCAGGGGCTTGGTAAGTCCGCCGCGGCCTATTACCGCTTTGAACTCAAATGGTATCTCATTATTCTTGAGTTCATCGATAACCAGTTGTTTGCGAAATTCAAACTGGTCGGTTGCCTTTTCAAATTTCTCAAGGTCTTGTGCCTTGTGCTTTATGCTTTTTACAAGAATGGGTGTATAGTTGTCATACACTGCTATCTTGGTTGATGTAGAACCGGGGTTAATAACAAGGATAAGCATTTTTAATGGATTGTTTGGTTTGTTTATGGTGGTTATGTTATGCCTTGGGGGCAATCATGGCTGCTACAGCAAGGCTGTTATACTTCGACTGGGTGCTGTCGCTGCGCGACGACACCACCACGGGGGCAATGGTGCCTTGCAGCAAGCCTGCGGTCTGGGCACCGGCAAAGAGGGTGATGGTCTTGTAAAACGCGTTACCGGCCTCTATGTCGGGGAAAATGAGTGCATCGGCCTTTCCCTCGATGGGAGAGCAGATGCCCTTGGTGCTCATGCTCTCGGCGCAGCACGATGTCTTCACGTCGAGCGGACCGTCTACTATGCATTGGCCCAACTTGCCCTCATTCGCCATCTGGGCAATCTCCTTGTAGCCTACGGTGAACGGGAAGTATTTCTCATTCACCTTCTCGCTGCAATGGATGAGCGAGATGCGCGGGCAATCGACGCCCATGCTGTGGCACACGTTTACCGCATATTCCACCTGCTTGATGCGCTGCTCATGGGTGGGATAGGGGATTACCGCAGCGTCGGTAAACAACAGGAGTTTGTCGTAGGCGGGAATATCGGCTACTGTGACGTGGGTCAGGATGTTGCCCTTAGGCAATATGCCGGTCTGCTTGTTCAGTACCGCATGGAGCAGGTTGTCGGTGTTGATAAGGCCTTTCATCAGCACGTCGGCTTGGGCCTCACGCACCAGCGCCACGGCTGCAGTTGCAGCTTCGTCGGGGGTAGTGGCTTCCACAAGGGTAATGTGTTCCTTATGCGTCTTATAGAAGTCTTGCGACTGGATTTCTTGGGCGCAGCCCACAAAGGTGGCTTCAATGAAGCCATCGGCAAGTGCTTGTTCCACAGCGTGCTGTGTAGATTCGTCGGCAGCCCACACTACGGCCACCTTTTTTCTCATACCCGTTTCGGCGAGATGCTTTGTTAGTTCGCCGAAGGTTTTTATACTCTTCATACGTATTAAGGTCAATCGGTTATCAAGTTAATGCAATGCAAAGATAAACCTTTTAAGGCGTCTTTCAAAGAAAAATAACTGAAAAATATCTAATCATGTTGTACAACATATTTCGTGAAATAAGTACTCGAATCTACTAAAACAGGCACATTTTTTGCATATATCATTTCATTATATTAACTTTGTCAAGAATCATAATTTTTTAATAACTAAAACTTATATACTATAAGCCAATGAAGAAGTATTTTGCTATCGTCACTGCTCTTGCCACTGCTGCTTGTGCTATGGCTTCTACTGTCGCCGAGCAAGGAAAATCGGTTAACGAACTCATTCCCGACGGGTGGGAGAGGGTACAGCCGGCCACTGGTGATGTCAATCATGATGGCATTAACGACCTTGTTGTAATTGCATTTCCTAACGATGAAGACAAAATGTTTAAGCGCTACGATGGTTATGTCATTAACATGAACGAGCCCGTTGTCGCAGTGTATATGGGACAGACCGATGGCTCTTACCGGCTCTACCGCCAGGCTAACAACATTGTACCAGCACAGGACGAGTACAATTCCGTCGAGACTTTTGAGGTAAATGTCACTGCCAAGGGGGTGATAAATGTGGTTTATTCAACATTCTCGTCGGCCGGCAGCTGGAGCAACGACACTATGACCATGACCTATCGTTTCCAGGATGGCGACTTGTTCCTTATAGGTGAGACTACCGAGGGTTTCGACCGCGCATCGCACGACACCGAGGTTTATAGCATCAACTATCTCACCGGCAAGGCTTGCACAACCATCAAGCGCAACAAGGGCCGCAGTCCTAAGGCAAAGTGGGAGAACCTGGGCAAGAAGCCTCTTGTTCCTTTTGGTTCAAATAAATGACCCATGCTTTGTTGAAGAATCCCCCTTTTTATATCTTATAATTAACTCCCGACGGTACCTGCCGTTGGGAGTTTTTTGTGCTTGAAAATATTTTATGCAAACGATTGCATAAAATGTATGGGATTATCCATCTAAGCACCACACATTATTATATGGATATTGTATATATTTGCATTATGAATGCGATTGAGATTGAACATATACTTATAAGCCACGGAATCCGCCCCACTGCCAATCGCATTGTGGTGGTCCAGGCAATGTCTTCCCATGACGGGTCGTTCACCCTTGCCGAACTTGAAGAAAAAATCGGCACAATAGACAAGAGCGGCATTTTCAGGACGCTCACGTTGTTCAAGGAAAACCATCTGGTTCATGTGCTCGATGGAGCGGGCGAGGGAGTGCGTTACGAGCTGTGCAAGAGCCACAGCGATGAGCACGACGATGACACCCATGTTCACTTCCACTGCGAGCGATGTTGCAAGACCTATTGCCTGCCGGCACTGGCAATTCCGCCGGTCGACCTTCCCGATGGCTACGATATGCACACGGTCAACTACATGATTAAGGGCATCTGCCCGGCATGCCGCCACAAGCACTAAAAACAATCGCATTTATCTCCTCTATCCGACTTTTTAACTTTGTTTTACTTACAGTTTATAAACCCCAAAAAATGAAAAAACTATTATCAACTTTGCTACTTTGTTTGGTGGCACTGCAATCGATGGCTGCCTTTGTGGGCGACCGTACCGATTTCCGCGACGAAACCATCTACTTCGTGATGACTACACGTTTCTATGATGGAGACAAGACCAACAACACCTATTGCTGGGACGGCTCTAAGGATGCCGCCAAGCATGACCCCAACTGGCGTGGCGATTTCAAGGGTCTCATTGAGAAACTTGATTACATCAAGGCGCTCGGTTTCACTGCTGTGTGGGTAACACCCATCGTACAGAATGGCTCAGGATTTGACTATCACGGCTATCACGCAATGGACTTCAGCAAGGTTGATCACCGCTACGAGAGCGATGACTGCAGCTTCCAGGACCTCATCGACGCTGCTCATGCACGTGGCATGAAAGTCATCCTCGACATCGTGCTCAATCATACCGGTAACTTCGGCGAGGGCAATCTGTGTCACCTCTTCGACCGTGACTACACCAAGCCCCAGAGCGACCTCAGCCAGTGTATGATTCCTCTCACCATCTCTAAGGGTGGCAAACTCCAGGATAACTACCTCAACCTCCCTGGCGGACAGCAGTACAGCGACCGCCTCACTAAGATGAAGAACACCGACAATGTGAACCACGACAACCACAACCTGTGGCATCACTACGGTAACTTCAACTGGGACGAACCCAACCGCTGGTGGGCTCAGATTGCAGGTGACTGTGTTGACCTCAACACCGAGAACCCCCAGACCTATAACTACCTCATCGACTGCTACGGCTCGTTCATCAAGATGGGCGTTGACGGTTTCCGCATCGATACCGGTGGCCACATCAGCCGCCTCACTTTCAATTCTGTCTTTGTTCCTGCCTTCCAGGCTCTGGGCGAGCAGTACAAGAGCAAGCGTCTCAACGGCTGCCCCTTCTTCATGTATGCCGAGGTTTGCGCCCGTTTCCAGGGTAGCGTAACCTATCGTGACCAGCCTGCTCTCTCTCCCTATTTCTATACATGGCAGAGCCCCGCTACTCTGCGTTCTCAGTGGAACAGCGACGGCACTTACTGGGACAAACTGGCTATCTATGAGAGCACCGACCCTGCAACACTCGACAACCAGAAGCTGTGTCTCCAGGAGGCTTCTTCTTGCGGTACAAGTGGTTCGCAGCCCCGTAGCAACAATGCATGGCTCAGCGGTAACGACTATCACACTCCCGACTACAGCCAGGCGAGCGGCCTCAATATCATCGACTTCCCCGTGCACTACGGCTTCAATAGCGTGGGTAGCATCTGGGGGCTCTTCAAGAGCGATGACTACTACAACGACGCTACCTATAATGTAGTGTATGTTGACTCTCACGACTATTGCCCCGGTCCCAACGATGGTATTCGCTTCAATGGCGGTACCGACCAGTGGGCCGAGAACATGTCGCTTATGTTCACATTCCGTGGAATTCCTTGCGTGTACTATGGTAGCGAGATTGAGTTCCGCAAGGGCGTGACAATCGACAAGGGTCCCGAAATGGCACTTAGCGAGACTGGACGTGCTTACTATGGTGGTTACCTCACCGGCGACCTTCAGGTAAGCGACTTCGGTAAGGTAGAGAGCGCAAACGGTAATGTTAAGGCTACTCTCTCTTATCCTCTCGCGCGCCACCTGCAGCGTCTCAATCAGATTCGTGCTGCCGTTCCCGCTCTGCGCAAGGGACAATACAGCACCACTGGTTGCTCGGCAAGCAATGGCTACGCATTCAAGCGTCGTTACAAGGATGCCAGCGTCGACAGTTATGTGCTTTGTACACTCAATAGCGGTGCTACTTTCACAGGCGTTCTCAATGGCACTTACACCGACTGTGTGACTGGCGACCAGATTACCGTGACCAATGGCACTCTCACTACTCCCTCGTTCAGTGGCAAGGGCAATATGCGCATCTACGTTCTCAATGGCCCCGGCAAGATTGGCGAGGACGAGCCTTACCTTTACGGTGGCACCAAGCCCTCGTCAAGCGTTCTTTCATGGGACGGCAACGAGGAGGCTGGCGACCCCGACACCCAGTACATCACTGGTGGTGGCGGTGGCACTGTCGATCCCATTGACCTCGACCCCTATACTCCCATCGTTACCGAGGATGAGTTTAGCGTGTTCTACGAGGCTCCCCTTAGCGTAAGCCGCATCACTACTTGGGTATGGTCGAGCGGTGCCAACTACACCGGTGGCAACTGGCCCGGACAGCAGATGCAGCTCATGGGCTGCAATGCCGACAGCACTCGCAAGATTTTCAAGTGGGTATATGAAGGCGAACTCACTACCGTTCCTGCCAACATCATCTTCGTTGTCGACGGCAACCAGACAAGCGACCTCACTTACCACAACCATGGTTACTACATCGGTGGCACTTACGACCACGAGGTTACCAACTATGAGTCACCTGCTCCCACTGTCACAATCGACAAGGAAAGCGGACGCTATGAGGGACAGGTCGAGGTGACCATCACAGCAAGCGATGCCAATGCTACCATCGTTTACACTACCGACGGTACTAAGCCCACGGCCAATAGCAAGACCGGTACAGGTATGATTAAACTTACATTCAACGATAACACAGTGCTCACTGCCGGCGTGCTCTACGAGGGCAATGTGCGCAACGTGATTTCGCGCGAATACATCTTCCACGGTTTCGAGCCCACAACTGCAACCATCTACCTCAAGGATCCGTTTGCTGCTCCCAACAACTGGACAAACCTCTATTTCTATGCTTGGGATGCCAAGGGTGGCCTGTTGGGTAGCTGGCCCGGTACAAAGATGGGTGCAACAGCAACCACTACCGTCAATGGCGACAAGTTCTACTATCACACATTTGATGTGACTGCCGAGAACTATACGTTCAACATCATCTTCAATCAGGGCGACGGCAGCCATCAGACCGTAGACATTACAGGTCTCAACAAGGATACTTTCTTTGAGATTTCATCTACCACCAACAAGTACACCGTTAACGACATTACAGCGCTCTATAGCCTCAAGGCGGGCGATGTAAATGGCGACGGCGATGTCGATGTGAGCGATGTTAATGTACTCATCAACATCATTCTTGGTACTGCCGACGCTGCCGATTACAATGGACGCGCCGATGTAACAGGTGACGGTATTGTTGATGTTAGTGACATCAATGCAGTGCTCAATATCATCATGGACATTTGATATAAGAAATAACATAAGTTAAATCGGCGGCTGTGAGACAAATTACTCACAGCCGCCGTTAGTTTATGTTTGTCTACTTCGGTTTTTTCTTTGATGCTGCCCTAATGCGTGAGGGTGACTTCCCTAAGTATTGTCGCACGTATTTGCCGAAGAATGAAGCGTTGGGGAACCCCAGGTAGTTGGATATCTCCTTTATGCTCCAGTCGCTGTTCTCAAGCATGTATTTAATATCAGTTAATATGAATTCGTTAATCCACACTCGCGCTGTTTTGCCTGTCTGTTGTTTGCACACTACACTCAGGTGTTTGGGCGAGATGTATAGTTTGTGGGCATAGTATTGAACTTGTCGTTCCTTTACCTCCGACGATACAAGCAGTTCCATGAATTGCTTGAAGAGGCGTTCTCCTTGCACACTGCTTGATTCTTCGTTTTCCTGGATATTGTTAACTGTAAAAATGAAGGTAAACAGTTCATACAGCATTGCACCTACAATTCGGTATACAATTTCCTTCTGGTAGGTCTTGTCTTCATTTTGCAGTGTTGAGCACAAGATGCTGTGGTAGTGCCCGAATAGTTCTCTTTGCTCCGCTTCCATGTGAAGGATGGGGTGGTCGCTCAAGCGGAATAGGCACTTCAGCATGTGTGTGTTGACTTTTACCAATGCCTTACTGCTTATTTCTCTTATAGCGATAATCATTCCATCGAGGTCTTCACTCAGTTTCACGTTGGAGATGTTGACCCGTGTCGACATTATCAGTACATCACTACTCTTAAGCGAAATGTGGTCTTCGTTTATTTCTGCATTAAGTGTACCTCTGTTTATTATTAATACGCACACCATTCCCTTTATGCGTTGGACTGCCGATGGCAACTTGTGAAAGTTGTCTAAGATAATAAGGTCGGTGTCATCATATATTCTTTGCCAGTTCTCTTTTCCCATACTCTTTGTTTTTTTTGTTGCAAAATTAGTGTGTTTTTCGCTTGAAGTATAGTCCGTTTTTTCCTGATATGTGTTCGGTATCTCTCTTGTTAATAATTAGTGATATTTAATAGGAAAAATAGAACACAAGCGTACCGGTAATTAGCCATAGATTTGCCACACTTTTTTTAAAATTGTAGAAATGAGACAAAAGATTTTATTAGCAATTGTGATAGTTGCAATAGGGACACACGCACAGAATTCTATCATCGGCGATAGTATTAAATCCTTGCCTTGCGACTCTATAGAGTTGCACATCGACTCAGTCCATGTTAAGCCGGGCACCATCTATGACACCCCTTATTCTCGCACCTTTTCAATGCCCGACAAGAAAGGATTGGCCTATAACACCACCGCGCTCTATGGGGCGGGTTTTGTTACATTGGGTGTCCTTGAATTGCTCCCCGAGGACGCTACGGCTTGGAACAAGACCGAACTGCGCAAGACACCGGTGTTCAAGCGCTGGTGGAAGCATGTAAGCCATGCCCCAGTATGGGATGGTGATAATGCTGTCTTTAACTATGTGCTGCATCCTTACGGTGGGGCGGCCTATTTCATGTCGGCGCGTTCACGTGGATTCAACATGTGGCAGTCGGCCCTGTATAGTGCTGCGGTTTCCACTTTATTCTGGGAATATGGTATTGAGGCTTTCATGGAATATCCGTCGATACAAGACCTTATTATTACTCCGGTTTTCGGCAGTATGATAGGCGAATCGTTTTACAAGGCTAAGCGTTACATTGTTGCCCACGACTACTACCTGTTAGGGAGCCGATTCCTCGGTGGACTTGTCGCTTGGCTCATCGACCCTGTAAACGAGTTTGTAGGACTCTTTGCGGGTAACCCGTGCAGGAATCATCATCGCGCCGATGTAAACTTTGTATACACGCCGCGACATCTTGCCATGCAGGTAGTATTTTGATATGATAGGTATAATTAACAGAGCGGGACCGCTATGATGCGGCCCCGCTCTGTGTGTCTGTATGTGTTACCAGGTTTTACTTGGTGTAGAAGTCNNNNAATAAGCCTCTCGATGTGGCGCTTGCACACCGGGCAGAACTCCGGTACTTTGTTAGTGCGCATGCGGCAGTTGGGAACGGGGCGATACACGCCTTTTTCCAGATATCCGCCGCCTTCATACACTCCCACATGGTCGGTATTGTCCTCCTCTTCTTTGCTCAGCGGTGTAGGAATCTTTGTGCCCTTGGGCACCATGTCCTGCCATTTGGATGCAAAGTCCTTGAGCGTAGTTAAGTTGGGCTCCCAGGGCTCGGTGTCGCTGAAGTACTGCGGGTCGTCGTTACCATAGGGATACTCGTCGGCAAGGCCGGCAAAACTGTGGCCGAACTCATGCACAACCACAGGGCGGAAGTGCTGTCCGCCGGTGTATGTGAGCGTGTAACTGTTGTAGATGCCACCGCCGCCATAGGTATCGGTATTGGCAAGGATAATGACATGCTCATAGGGGATGCCGGCGAGTAGGTTATGCAGCGTCTTCAGGTGCAGCGTGGTGAGGTAACGGTTGCTGTAGAAGGTGTCGAAGTGGCTGCCCAGCGCGGTATCGCGCCAGTCGTTGTTGCGGGGCACACTCACACCGCTATCGCGTGACGGCGACAGCACTGCCACCATGTTGAAGCGGTCGCGCATGCTCTTAAACGGCTCGTGGTTGAACATAGCGTCCATGGCCTCGCGGCAACGTGCCACATACTGGTCCATCTCCTCGGCTGTATATCCCTCGGCAACAAAGGCAACGCGTATGCAGCGGGTGCTGTCCTTGGCTGCCTGTAGTGTCGTGTAGGGTGTCACGTTCTTCTCTCCGTCGCGCACTATCAGGATATCGCTGGGCACCACTGTGTGGGTCATTGTGGCGGTAACCTGCTGGTGTGCGTCACGCAGTGTCACGGTGACGTCGGTGGTGTCGAGCGGAGTGGGCATCAGGAATACGTTTTCAAATGCCTTGCTTGTCTTCTTGGCCTCGTCGGTACATACCCATTCCTGGAACAGACTTGAGAACGAGTGGCGGTAAATCACTGCACCGCTTTTACGGTCGCGCGCCACGATGTCGCCGTTGCCCATCAGGGGCACTTCGCTCATGTGCTGGCGCTTGCCGTACCAACGGGGTGACTGGCGCAGTTCGTCCACATATATTTTCTGTTTGTTTGCATCGCCTGCAAAGGTGTAGCACAGCCTCAGTGTAGAGTCGCTGAACCACTTGTTGAATTCCTGTGCGTTAGCCATCAGTGTGCTTGTGATGGCCATAATGAATAATAACTTCCTCATAATGTGTATTTTAAAACGTTTAGGGGACATATAGCCCCCTAAACTATATTATGTGTCTAAGCTTTAAACCCTAAACTTTAAACCTTAAACATTAAACATTAAACCTTACTTGCTTTTCTCGGCAATCCAGTTCCTTGCGTTAACGAATGCCTCGATCCACGGGGTTACCTCATCACCCTTGTGGCTCTGGGGATACCATGCGCACTGCCACGGGAAGATGGCGCGCTCTAGGTGGGGCATCATGGCAAGGTGACGGCCGTCGGCGCTTGCGATACCTGCAATGCCGCGGGGCGAACCGTTGGGGTTACCGGGATAACTCTTGTAGCTGTACTGTGCCACGATGTTATACTTATCGGTACCCTCGGGCAGGTTAAACTTGCCCTCGCCGTGGGCAACCCAAATGCCGAGGCGGCTTCCGCTCAGCGACTTGAACATAACCGAGTTGTTCTGGGGGATGGTAAGGTTCACAAACGCACTCTCAAACTTGTGAGAGTTGTTGTGGTCCATGTGGGGCTTGGATGTGTATTCGGGGTTGAGCAGGTTGNNAGTTGAGTTCTATCATTACCTGGCAACCGTTGCATATACCGAGGCTCAGCGTGTCCTCGCGTGCATAGAAGCGCTCGAGGGCTTTCTTGGCGTTCTCGTTCCATACGAAACCGCTTGCCCAACCCTTGGCGCTGCCCAGCACATCGCTGTTACTGAAACCGCCGCAGAATACAATCATATTCACGTCGTCGAGTGTCTCGCGTCCGCTCATCAGGTCGGTCATGTGAACATCCTTCACATCGAAGCCTGCATAGTAGAGTGAGTAGGCCATCTCGCGGTCACCGTTCACACCCTTCTCGCGTATGATGGCTGCCTTGATGCCTGTGCGCTCGTGGCGGCTGCCTGTGATACCCAGGTCGGCTGCACGGCCGGTAAAGCCCTTGGGAAGACGAAGGCGCAGTGGCTGCTTCTTGTAGTTCTCGAATCGGTCCTGAGCCCAGCGGCCGCCGCTCTGTGCACGGTCGAGCAGGTAAGATGACTTATACCACATGTCGCGCAGGTGGTCAATGAAGAACATATATTGCTCGCCGCCGTGTTCTACGGTGACGGTGCGTTCGCTTTGGGGCTGGCCTATGTAAACAAACTTCACTCCGGCCTCTGCGAGCAGGCGCTCTACCTTTGTGGTCTTGCCTGCGGCTACCTGGATAACGAGGGCGGGATTCTCGGCGAAGAGTACCTTCACGAGGTCGCGGCCCAGGGCATCGAGGTTAAGTTCGATACCGCCGTTCACATTGGCAAATGTCATCTCGAGCAGGGTAGTGATGAGACCACCGGCCGAGATATCGTGGGCTGCGAGAAGCATACCCTCGGCAACGAGTTGCTGCACGGCGTTGAAGGCTGCCTTTACAACCTCGGCGCTTGCCACCTGGGGAGCCTTGTCGCCTACCTGGCCCAGTGATTGAGCCAGTGCCGAGCCACCCAACTGCAGGTCGCTGCCGCTGAAGTTNNNCTACGTAGTACAGGCCGCTCTTCACGTTCTGCATTACGGGCGATACGGTTTTCTTAACGTCGGCAACCTCACCGGCAGCACTGATGATTACAGTACCCGGAGCGATTACTTTCTTCTTGCCGTATTTCTGTGTCATTGACAGGCTGTCCTTGCCTGTGGGGATGTTGATG
>DCGA01000108.1:33972-34977 GCA_002314465.1 bacterium UBA1790
TTGCGGCAGGGCCACATCCAGTTGGCGCTCAGCGATACGGTCTTGAGGCCTTCCTTGAGGTTTGCACCCACGAGGTTGGTGAGCGACTCGACGATTGAGAGTACCGAACCTGCTGCGGGGTCGATGAGGGCCGCTTGGGGAGCGTGGCCTATCGATGTCGCGATACCTGCGGTACCGGTGTAGTCGAGTGCTACAACACCGCAGTCACTCAACGGCAACTGAACCTCGCCCTGGCATTGCTGGCGTGCAATGCGGCCGGTTACCGAGCGGTCTACCTTATTGGTGAGCCAGTCCTTGCATGCTACAGCCTCGAGCTGGAGCACGTTCTCAAGATACTGGTCTATGAGTTTCTTGTCGGTCTTTACGGCCTTGTGCTTGCGCACTACGGTCACGTCGTTCATTACGGTCTTGGGTGAACTGCCGAACATATCCTTCATGCCCAGGTCGATGGGTTTGACGCCGTCTTTCTGCTCAAATACGAAGCGGTCGTCGCCTGTGGTTTCGCCCACTACATACATCGGGGCGCGTTCACGCTCGGCGATGCGGGCAATGTGGTCGATGTCTTTCTGCTCAACTACCATACCCATGCGCTCCTGCGATTCGTTGCCGATGATTTCCTTTGCAGAGAGGGTGGGTTCGCCCACGGGAAGCTGGCTCATGTCAATCTTGCCGCCGGTTTCCTCAACGAGTTCGCTGAGTGCGTTGAGGTGACCGCCTGCACCATGGTCATGAATCGATACGATGGGGTTCTCATCGGCCTCGGCAAGCGCTCTGATTACATTTGATACGCGCTTCTGCATCTCGGGGTTGGCACGCTGCACCGCGTTAAGCTCAATAGAGTTGTCATACTGGCCTGTATTAACGCTTGATACTGCGCCACCGCCCATACCGATGCGGTAGTTGTCGCCACCCATGAGCACGACTTTCTCGCCGGCTACGGGGCTGCCCTTGAGGGCATCGCGTGAGTTGGCGAAACCTACACCGCCGGCAAGCATGATTACCTTG
>DCGA01000011.1 GCA_002314465.1 bacterium UBA1790
ACCGAACTTGAATAAATACTCATAGTATCGTGTGCTTATGTGTTTCTTTTATATCCGTTTATTATTTCTTTGCATTGTCAAGTGCAACCTTGCAACCGTCGCTCAGGCGGGTGTGACCGCTTACTACAACTTGTGCGCCGTTCTGCAGACCGCTGAGAATCTCGTAGCGGTTGCCCAGGCGGCGACCGAGCTTAACCTCGCGGAACTCTACGGTACCGTTGGTGTTGTAGACATAGACGTAGCGCACACCGCTACCGGTTTGCTTCTGCACGGCCTGGTCGGGAACTACTACGCTCATCTGGGTGCCGAAGTTGAAGTTTACGCGGGCAAACATACCCGAGTGTACGCGGTTGCCGCTGTTGTTGATGGTTACCTCAACCTGGAAAGTGCGGCTTGCGGGGTCGATAGAGGGATGGATGAGGTAAACCTTGCCTGCAAATTCCTCTTCGCCGTAGGTGTCGAGCTTTACGGTAACGGGCATGTCCTTCTTGATCTTGGGGAAGTCGCTTTCGTTAACGCTGATGATAACCTTGAGAGGCTGCTGCTGCTCAATCACGAGGATGGGAAGTGCGCCGGGAAGGTCGCCGTTGTTATAGTTGCGCTCGGTAACCACACCGCTCACGGGTGATGAGAGTACGGTGTTCTCGCTCATGCTGCTCAGCATTCGTTGGCTTGACTGGATGGCACGCACCTGTGCGTCGTAAGATGCCTGCAGCTGGTCTACGGTCTGCTGTGTACCGCCGCCTATGCGTACGAGTTCCTTGGCGCGGTCGAGGTCGCGCTTAGCGTTGGCGAGCTGGATGCGCTGCTGGTCTATTGCGGCGCTCTGTGTGGCGATGTTGAGGTCGTCGAGGATTACAACTGCCTGTCCGGCACGCACCTGGCTACCCACGTCCACGAGGATGCGCTTGATGCGGCTGCCGCTGTTAGAGGCGATGTTGTTGGTTTTGAAAGCCTCTACAGTGGCAGTGTACTCGCTTGAAAGAGTCACTTGCTCCTGATAAACGCTCTGTACTTTCACGATGGGCAATTCTTCTTGGGCGGCTTTGTTTTCGTCCTTGTTGCCGGTGCAGGCTGCGAGCATTGTTGCAGCCATTGTGAGCACTAAAAGTTTGTTTGTCTTCATCATTATATATTGTCTTTTTTTAATTAGCATATTTGGTATTGCCCAGCACATACTCGAGGTTGCTGTCGGCAACGAGGTAGTTGTAGATGGCCTGGTAGTAACTCAGTTGGGCGTTCATGAGTGCGTCGTCGGTGTCGCGCAGCTGGATGAACGATGCGGCACCTATCTTGAAACTCTTGTTCATGATGTCGCTTGCCTTGGTAGCCTGCTTTACGCCTGCGTCATTGCTCTCAATCTGCTTGAGGCTCTTGTTGAGGTTGTCGAGCTGCACCTGTACCTGTGTGTGAAGTGAGTTCTCAAGGTTCTGGCGCTGCCATGTCATCTCGCGCACTGCGATTTCGGCTTGCTTCTGCTTGTGCCAGCGCTGTCCGCCCTGGAAGATGGGGAAGGCAAGTGTGAGGCCCACGCTCGACATGCTGTTCCATTTGAAATTCTTGAAGGGACTGCCGTTGCTCATTGAGTTCCACATGTAGGAAGCACTGCCGGTAACGGTGGGATACCACGATGCCTTCTGCACGTCGAGTACCTTCTTGAGGTAATCGGTCTGCAGGTCGAGGCTCTTGAGTGAAGTGTTGTAGACGAGCGATGTGTCGGTGTTGAGCGAGCGCTCATACATCACGCCCTTGAACTCATCGAGCGACTGGGCTGCAGCGATGTCGATGGTTGCATCCATGCCCATGAGCAGCTTGAGTTGCAGCTTGAGCTGGTTTATTGAGTTCTCAGCCTCAAGGATAGAGGGCTCGAGATTGGTTACCGCAACATTGGCGCGGAGCACGTCATATTCGCTTGCGGTTCCCAGTTCAAATTGCTTCTGGTAAATGTCGGCATGCGCCTTAGCGGTGCTGTGGTTGCGCTCAATCACTTTCTTGGTGTCTTGGGCCAGCAGCAACGCATAGTAGGCGTTCTTCACTTGGTTCACGAGCGAGAGCTTATTGGCGCGCGAGGTCTCCAGGTTTTGGAGAATCTGGTTGTCGCTCAGTTTGATGGACTTCCACAGTGTGGGAACCACGATGGGCACCGAAGCCGAGAAACCGGTTGAGTGTGTGTTGTCGCGGCCCATCTTGATGGCTGTAGCCTGGCCTGTGCCGGTGTCCATGTAGATGGTTTGCAACGCAAGGTTGCGTGTGTACTGTGCGCTGAAAGTAACCTCGGGGAACAACTGGCCCAGGACTTCTTTCTTAGCGTAATCAACTCGCTCAAGTTCCATCTCGTTAATCTTAACGGTGGGGTTGTCGTTGAGTGCAATCTTGATGCACTCGTCGAGCGAGAGTGTCATGGCACCTTGTGCCTGCGACACCAGTGCTGCTGTTGCGATGAGCACTGCGGTAAGTAAATTTCTCTTTAACATAAATGTATATTGTTCTTGTTTTGTTGTCGTTACAGATACTTCTTTATTGCATCCTCGATTACCTCCAGACCGTGCTGTGTGGCCATGCCGCGCATGAAGTTGATAAAGGCTGCCTCATATACCTGGCTGGGGTTGAATCCCATGCTGGTAATGCGGGGGTTGTTGTGGAGCGAACTCATCAATGTAAAGTATAGCATCGATGCGAGATCGCTGTTGACATTGCTGCTCACAAGCCCTTCTTCCTGGCCCTGCTTGAGCACTTCGCTTAGTTGTGTGATGAGGATTTTCTCGCCTTCGCGTTGTTGCTCCACCACGTCGGGGTAGAGGCGCTTCAAGTCGTCGATGAATGCCTGCGAACGCTTGTTGAAATACTGGCGTACCATCTTGAAGATGCAGAACAGCGCTTCAAAGCAGTTGCTTGACTCGCGATAGATGCGGCATGCTTCCTGATGGTGGTGCAAGTGGTCCACCTTTATGCATTCCATGATAAGGGTCTTCTTGTCGGGGAATGTCTCGTAGAGGGTACGCTTGGAGATACCGCAAGCATGGGCTACCATGTCCATCGTCATCGATGTGGGGCCTATGCTCACCAGCAGTTCGTGCGAGCGTGTGATGATTTTCTCTTTATTTTCCATATATAAATCTCTTAGCCTATAGTGCAACCTCTCGGTTTCGGGGTGCAAAATTAGCCTTTTTTGAGCGTGTGCCGTTGTAAAAATGGGACATATGCTCAAAAAGTGATGCAAATTTACGCCAAAACTTTGGAAACCGCAAAAGTTTTCAGAGTTTTCTGCGGCTAAAATATACCAATGGGGAGATTATACCCATAAAATAGGAATTATGGACAAACTTAGTGTTTCCCTGTCATTTTATCGCCTCGGTTTTTGCTGCCGGTAGGGTAGTGGCGGGGCACTATTGTAGCTAAAACCGCGCCATGTTGCATAAAGTCTGATTACAAGTTTAAACTTTGTGAAAAATATTTGATGGTTTCGGTTATTATTATTACTTTTGTGATATTAAAACAACCAATAAAAAATTGGCTTATGAATATAAATAAAGTACTGGCTGCAGGTGAAGAGGTAATCTACCAGCCCAAGCTCCATTGGTTTGCCTATTTCAACCTGGCTCGCCTTGTAAGAAACATGACTACTACGCTGTTTCTCAGCAACAAACGCTTCTATTATCGTCATGGCTTGCTGCGTCGCACTACTCACGAGATGGTAGTGGGCAAGATTGAAACCATCGATGTTAAGGAGACGCTCATGGGACGCATCTTCGGCTACGGCCGTGTGTACCTTGCCGGCACCGGTGCCGGCGAGATGTGCATGCACTGGGTGAAGAAACCATTTGAACTGCAGCGCCAGATACGCAGCGTGCAATAACGGAAATTTAATTAACATTATAATACTAAATACTATGGCTAAAGTAAGAGGTGCAGTAACGGTCAACACCGAGCGATGCAAGGGATGCAACCTGTGTGTGGTTGCCTGTCCGAGCCAGGTGCTTGACTTACAACAAAAGGAGGTTAACAACCGAGGTTATCATTTTGCCTATATGGCCCAGCCCGACAAGTGCATCGGTTGCCAGAGTTGCTCTCTGGTGTGTCCCGACGCGTGCATCGAGGTGTACCGCGTTATCGAAAAATAGGCTGTAACTTTTAAAACTGTAAACTAAAGAAATCACAATGAACGATAAAGTAACATTGATGAAGGGTAATGAGGCACTGGCAATGGCTGCCATTCGCTACGGCGCCGACGGCTACTTCGGCTATCCCATTACCCCGCAGAGCGAAGTCCTTGAGAAACTCGAGGAGGAAATGCCGTGGGAAACCACAGGCATGGTAGTGCTGCAGGCCGAGAGCGAGGTTGCGGCAATCAACATGGTCTATGCCGGCGCTTCGTGCGGTAAGGCTGTCATGACATCAACTTCGAGCCCCGGTTTCAGCCTCATGCAGGAGGGTATGTCTTACATGGCTGCCAGCGAGGTGCCCGCCCTCGTGATTAACGTGATGCGCGGCGGCCCTGGTCTGGGTACCATTCACCCCTCTCAGGCCGACTACTTCCAGGCTTGCAAGGGTGGCGGTCACGGCGACTACCGCATGGTTGTACTTGCTCCCGCAAGCGTACAGGAGATGGCCGACTTTGTGGGCCTCGGCTGGGATCTTGCGTTCAAGTATCGCTGTGTATCGATGATTCTCGCCGATGGTCTTATCGGCCAGATGATGGAAAAGGTGGTGCTTCCCGAGCAGCGTCCGCGCCGCACCGACGAGGAGGTTGAGCGCCAGTGCCCGTGGGCTGTTACTGGCCGCACAGGCATGCGCCCCAAGAACATCATCACTTCGCTTGAACTCGACGACGACATCATGGAGGCCAATAACCTGCGCTTCCAGGCAACTTATCGCCTCATCGAGCAGAACGAGGTGCGCTACGAAACTGTTGATACCGAGGGCTGCGACTATCTCATCGTGGCATTCGGCAGCATGGCACGCATTGCCATGAAGACTATGGAACTTGCCGCTCAGGAGGGTATCAAGGTGGGTCTGCTTCGCCCCATCACACTTTGGCCGTTCCCCTATAAGGAAATCGCACAGGTCGCTGCCGGCGTGAAGGGCATCCTCGTGCCCGAGCTCTCGGCAGGACAGATGATTGAAGATGTGAAACTCGCAGTAGAGTGCAAGGTGCCCGTTGAGCACACCGGACGCATGGGTGGCAATGTGCCCACTCCCGAGGAAGTACTCGACGCGTTGAAAAACCAACTCATTAAATAAGCCTTTTCATTATGGAAAATAACGATATAATCCGTCCCGAGAACCTGGTTTACAAGAAACCGGCGTTACTCAACGATGCGCACATGCATTACTGCCCCGGATGTAGCCACGGTGTGGTTCACAAACTGGTGGCCGAGGTAATTGAAGAGATGGGCATGGCCGAGAAGGCCATCGGCGTTTCGCCCGTGGGCTGCGCCGTGTTTGCCTATAACTATATCGACATCGACTGGCTCGAGGCTGCACACGGTCGTGCAACAGCCATGGCTACCGCTACCAAGCGCCTCATGCCCAACAAACTGGTGTTCACTTACCAGGGTGACGGTGACTTTGCCGCTATCGGTACATGCGAGTCTATTCACTCGTGCAACCGCGGTGAGAACATCGCCATCATCTTTATCAACAACGCAATCTATGGTATGACCGGCGGACAGATGGCTCCCACAACACTGCTGGGACAGAAGACTGCTACATGTCCCTACGGCCGTCGCGCCGACCTCAACGGCTATCCGCTGTCTATCACTCCGCTGCTGGCTCAACTCGACGGCACTTGCTATGTGACACGCCAGAGCGTGCACAAGCCCGCTTCGGTGCGTAAGGCTAAGGCTGCCATCCGCAAGGCTTTTGAGAACAGCATGGCAGGCAAGGGTACATCGGTTGTCGAAATCGTGAGCACCTGCAACACCGGTTGGAAACTATCGCCCGAGAAGGCCAACCTGTGGATGGAAGAGAACATGTTCGCCAAGTATCCCCTGGGCGATCTCAAGGATGTTGAATCTAAAAAGTAATCAAGGTATATGAAAAGCGAAATCATTATAGCAGGCTTTGGCGGACAGGGTGTACTGTCGATGGGTAAAATCCTCGCCTATTCAGGCCTTATGGAAGACAAGGAAGTTTCGTGGCTGCCCTCTTACGGCCCTGAGCAGCGTGGCGGTACAGCCAATGTCACTGTCATCCTGAGCGACGAGCGCATTTCATCGCCCATCCTCAATGCCTATGACATTGTAGTTGCCCTCAACCAGCAGAGTCTCGATAAGTTTGAGTCGAAGGTGAAGCCCGGCGGCATACTCATTTACGATAGTTATGGTATTCATCAGCCTCCCACACGCACCGACATCACTTGCCACCGCATCGATGCCACCGAGGCAACATTCGAGATGAACAACAGCAAGACCTATAACATGATTGTGCTGGGTGCTGTGCTCAAATCATCACCCATGGTATCTATCGAGAGCGTGCTCAAGGGACTAAAGAAGACACTGCCCGAGCGTCACTGGCACTTGCTGCCCCTCAACGAGGAAGCACTCAACAAGGGTGCTCAACTCATCAAGGATTAACCATGGGTTACACCTATATATTATTGTAAATGGCAACCCCATTGCGGGGTTGCCATTTATGTTTCCAAGGGTCAAAATAAAGTGTGTGAGGTTATAGTTTGTTATTGTGATTTTTAAAAAAAAGCGGAGGCTCTGCGAAGAGCCCCCTGTACCCTCCCTATATTAGGGCCTCGTGAAGGAGATTTAGGGAGAGTTAAGATGCGTCTATTAGGTTTCTTCTTAACTTGGCGCAAAGGTAAGCGCATATTGTGCCAAATTACGGTACAATCAAAAATTATTTTTCATTTTTGTTAAAAATTTTTCTGAAAACCGTGTAATAATTGTAAAAAATGCAGTACCTTTGAAGTCGTATTATTATTTTTGTAAAAGAACATGAACGCACCCACATTATTTAGTATCCAAATATGGCTGATTGATACCATATATCGCTCAAGGAAGATTTCATTCCATGATCTTAATGAACTATGGCTACGCACCGAGATGAGCGGTGGCGTGGAAATGGCACGCTCTTCATTTAACCGCTACAAGAAAATGGTTGAAGATGTATTCGGAGTAGTCATAGAATGTGACCGTCACGACGGCAACCGCTATTACATAGTCAACGAAGATGTTCTAAAGGGTCCCTCGATGAACAAATGGCTCTTTGACACAGTGGGCTTGTCCAAGTTTTTTATTGATAATATTTCACTTAGGAATCGCATCTTGTTTGACGAATATTATGAAGACGAGGACAAGCTTAGGATTATCGCCCAGGCAATGAGGGAGAATAAGAAAGTTGCATTTGCTTTTTCATCGGACGGCGAAGGTGTTGCTCACAACCTGTTGCTTGCGCCATATACACTTAAGTGCGTTCAGCGCAACTGGTACTTGATGGGACTTCAAGACGACGGACGTTTTGGTATAGTACCATTAAGGCTGATGGATGATTTACGGATAACCGACGAAGAATTTGTGTATGACACTTCTTTCTCCGACAAAGAACTTGTGGATAAGTGCTATGGTTGTGTTTCTAACCATACATTGCAACCTGCGTGTATTGTCTTGCGAGCAAAGGGTAATCTGCGAAAAGTGCTTAAAGAGTTTCGCCTGCATTCGTCGCAGAGGGTTATTGACGAAACCGACACTTATACCGATTTTGAGTTAACTGTTGTGCCTTCGATAAACTTTGTCAGAGGATTGATGGTGTCTAACAAAAACCTTGAAGTTATCTCGCCGCAGTGGCTTGCCGATTGCGTGAAAAAAATCGACGACAAGGTGGTCTACTATAATAAATAGAAATACTATATATAAAGAATAAAGGAATGCGTCCCCATCGGGGCGCATTCCTTTTTGTATCGTGGTAAGGCTCAACGGTGTATTACCACACGATGAGTTTCACAGCCTTGGTCGATTGTGTGCTTGTGATGACATATACACCTGCGGGCAGGGTGATGAAGTCGTCGTTGCTCATCACGTCGAGATGCTGAGCGAGTGCACCTGCCATGGTGTAGATGTTCACGTTAGAGATGGGCTCGCTGCATTTAACGAGTACACCGCCCTGTGTGGGAATAAACGCTGCGGGTTTGTCGGCGTTAACGCCTGTGATACCTGTCCAGTCGATGGTGATGGCATTGCTCTCGGCCGATTCATAGCCCAGGCGGTAACTGTGCACGGTATAGGTGTGAATCTGCCCGGGTTTGCGGTCGGTGAACTCATAAGAGGTCTGCTCGGCATCGTCGGTAGTAAATTCATCGTTAGAGAGAATCTGTCCGCTTGTGCTGTACACGGTGCGGTTGATGACATAGTAGTCGATTTTCTCACTGCCCAGGGGTTCCCATTGTGCAACATAGGTCGAGTCGGTGATGTCGGTTGCAGGAAGTGCGTGCACGCCGCTCAGTGTAGGAACGGGCAGGCATGAGCCCTTGAGTTCGCAACCTATACTGCCTGTGAGTCCACCGTCGCTTATTACCAGACGGGTGCTGTGGTCGCCCACCGCAGTGGGTGTATAGGTGATGCTCAGCGGATATCCGTCGGCGCTGCATGCTATCTGGCGGTCGATTGAAGTAACCGAGGTTGAGAACATCTCCACGTCGTCGCGGTAGTGTGTCACACTAAGTTTGTTGGTAAGGTTGGCGCCTTTCACATACATGGTGAGGGTGATGCTCTTGCCCAGAGCCACCTCGCCGAAGTTGAGCTGTGTGCCCTGTGTGGGTGTGATGAGTTCGGGATCGCCTGTCACCTCACCGCCCTCGGTAAATACCAGTCCCTGGCGGTCGCCCCATATGTACTCGATGAGGTTGGGGTTGTCGATAAAGGGGTTGCGGTTGTTCTGGCAACGGTACACGGCGTCGTTGCGGTTCTTTTCCTTGTCGCTCACGGGATCCTGGCGCGCCCACTTGAGCAAGAGGTCTATCGACCACTGGTTGAGTGTGAGCCATGTAGCGTTTGTCACCATATAGGTGTATTTCCAGGTATAATCCTGGTAGCATGCTGCCATATAGAAATAGGTGCGGGCAAAGTCGCCCTTGTACTGGTCGGCAGGTTCAAATACTGTTGTCGCGCCGCCACCTTGTCCGGCCTTGGGAGGACCCACCTTGGTTACGCCGTTGTCAAATGTTGCAGTCGACACTTCGCCCAGCGGATGGTTGTTTTTCTCCATGTTGGCATCACCGTCGGCAGGGTAGAGGTGGTTGATGTCGGTGTAAGCGGGAACTACGGCTCCGCCCCACCAGCTCTTGGGGAACGAGTGCTCGCGGTTCATACCCGATGTGGACCAACCGGGATTGTCGCTGAAGTAATAAGTCTTGTTGCTGTACATGTCCCACACCTGCTTCTTGTTGTCGGGCATGCAGTCGGTCTCGGGGTAGTAACTCCACAGACTGTTATAGGTGAGCACGGTGTGCTTCATTGCCAGTTCGTGGACTGCGTCTTTGAGTGCGCGTCCGCTCTTGCCGTTAAGCGACGAGTAGTAGCCAGTGGGCACTGCAGCGGTTGCAATGAGACTGCAGGCAGCCAGTGCTATGGCTGCAAGTATATTGTGGCTTTTTTTCATTTTTGTGTTTGGGTTGTTTATGTTTAATGTATTAAGTGTGTAAAATTACACAAAAATTCTGTAATGCGCAACTTTTGGACCAAATTCAACCCATTGTGGCCAAAAGACACACCATGCGTTAGGCGGGAAAAGTCGGGGGAAGGGGAGGTGTATATGCAACAAATGCCGTTGTAATCGCCTGGCTGGCGATTATAACGGCTATGCGTTCTTTGTGTTATTGCCCTGTTGCCCTGCCGTGGCAGGATAGTTCTTATCGCGGCGCTATTGCGCAGCGGTTAGAATCACTTGTAAACTGAATCGCTTACTGTGAGGCTGTAACGACCCTTAGCACGACGACGAGCCAAAACCTTGCGGCCGTCAGCAGTTTTCATGCGGTGACGGAAACCGTGCTTGTGAGCCTTCTTGATGTTCGAGGGTTGGAATGTTCTTTTCATCTCTATCTAATTTTTTGTTTTGTTTTCCTTATTTCGCAAAATGCGACTGCAAAATTACACACTTTTTTCTTAATACACAAGAATAACACGTTTTTTTCTTGTGAGAAAATCGTTTTTTCCGCGCTTTTATATATAATAATGAAAAAATTGCCTCCATTTATTTGCGAGGGCGCTCGGTTTGTAGTACCTTTGCAGTCGATTATGCACTGATACATAATAAAAATCAAAAATATAACTTAGAAAAAACTTTTTATGATTAACGCTCAAGACATCAAAAACGGAACTTGCATCCGCATGGATGGAGACCTGTACTTCTGCATCGAATTCCTTCACGTAAAGCCCGGTAAGGGTAACACCTTCATGCGCACTAAGCTGAAAAACGTGGTTGACGGCCGCGTATTGGAGCGCCGCTTCAACATCGGTGAGAAGCTGGAGGATGTACGTGTAGAGCGTCGCCCTTACCAGTACCTGTACATGGATGGCGCCGACGCTATCTTCATGAACCAGGAGACTTACGAGCAGATTCCCATCTCTAAGGAACTCATCACCGGCGCCGACTATATGAAGGAAAGCGACGTTGTAGAGGTTGTTAGCGATGCATCAACAGAGACAGTTCTCTTCGCCGAGATGCCCGTTAAGACTACGCTCAAGATTACTTATACCGAGCCCGGTGTAAAGGGTGACACTGCAACCAACTCACTGAAGCCCGCTACAGTTGAGACTGGTGCTACAGTACGTGTTCCCCTGTTCGTTAACGAGGGTGAGACCATCGAGGTTGACACTCGTGACGGTAGCTACCAGGGTCGCGTTCGCTAATCTTTTAGCATCGTCGATTACACATAAAGGAGGGTTGTCCCGCTCATGCAGGACGCCCTCCTGTTGTTTTGAACATGTATATGTTAATATCATGTGCAAAAAATAGGCGTTAAAAGCAAAGGGAATAAGCAAAAAAACACTAACTTTGCAATCAGAACAAAAAGACGAATAACAACATGGCAGACAATAACAACTCCCGCCGACGCCCGCAGCATGAGCAGCAGCTCGTGAGCGAGTTTGGCAAGCTACAGCCGCAGGACCTTAAGATTGAAGAGGCCGTGCTGGGTGCACTCATGCTCGAGAAGGACGCTTACGCCAATGTGAGCGATATCCTCAAGCCCGAGAGTTTCTACGACACAAGTCACCAGCTCATCTACGAGGCTATCGTGGAACTGGGAGCTAAGCAGCGTCCCATCGACATGCTCACCGTCACCGAGCAACTGCGCAACGACGGCAACCTGGAGCAGGTGGGTGGCGCGGCTCGCATCTCGCAGCTCACCGGCTTGGTGTCGAGTGCTGCCAATGTAGAGTTCCATGCACGCATCATCGCACAGAAGTACATCGCTCGCCGTCTCATCACCTTCAGCAGCACTATCCAGTCGAAGGCGTTTGACGAGACCAACGATGTGTATGACCTCATGCAGGAGGCCGAGGGCGCTCTCTTCGAGATTTCCAAGAATACCCTCAAGCGCGACGTGCAGCAGATCGACCCCATCATCAGCGAGGCTATCAAGAAAATCCAGGAGGCCGCCAATAATACCAGCGGTCTGAGCGGATTGGCTACCGGTTACCACCAGCTCGACAAGATGACATCGGGTTGGCAGAACAGCGACCTCATCATCATTGCGGCGCGTCCGGCGATGGGTAAGACCGCGTTTGTGCTCTCAATGGCCAAGAACATGGCTGTGGACAACAACACGCCCACCGCAATCTTCTCGCTCGAGATGAGCAACCTCCAGCTTGTAAACCGTCTCATAAGTAACGTGTGCGAGCTCGAGCGTGAAAAAATCAAGAGCGGACAACTCTCTAACGAGGACTGGGAAAAACTCATGACTCGTTCGCGCAAACTCTTCTCGGCACCCCTCTATGTCGACGATACCCCGTCGCTCTCGGTATTTGAGTTCCAGACCAAGGCCCGCCGTCTCAAGAGCGAGCACGACATCAAGATAATCATCATCGACTACCTGCAGCTTATGAATGCCTCGGGTATGAAG
>DCGA01000033.1:0-2966 GCA_002314465.1 bacterium UBA1790
GGACGGCAACGGACGCTGGGCCAAGCAACACGGCCACGAGCGCTCGTTCGGACATGAGAACGGCGTGACAACGGTTCGCGTCATCACCGAGGTGGCAAGTGAACTGGGTGTGGATTTCCTCACCTTGTACACCTTCTCGACCGAGAACTGGAATCGCCCGCAGACCGAGGTTGACCTGCTCATGAATCTTATCGTGGCATCGATAGAGCAGCAGACTCCCGACCTCATCAAGAACAACGTGCGACTCACAGCCATAGGCGACATGGAGCGCATGCCCCAGTTTGCACGCGACCGCCTTGTCAAGTGCATCGACGATACCGCTCACTGCACAGGCCTGGTACTGTGCCTTGCGCTTAGTTACTCGTCGCGATGGGAAATCGTAGAGGCCTGCAAGTCGCTTGCACAGAAGGTTGCCAGTGGCGAGATGAGTGCCGAGGGCATTGATGACGCAGCATTTGCTGCCCATCTCACAACCAGTGACATGCCCGACCCCGACTTGCTCATTCGCACCGGCGGAGACCTGCGCATAAGCAACTATCTACTGTGGCAGATTGCTTACAGCGAGCCCTATTTTACCGGGAAGTTCTGGCCCGACTTTGGTCGCGACGACTTCTACGAGGCAATAATCGATTACCAGCAGCGCGAGCGCCGCTATGGCAAGACAAGCGAGCAGGTACAGGAACAGAAATAAAAACAGACACGATATACACATTTTATTATATGCGAAACAAATTAGTACTTCTATTAGTAGCGGCACTCACGCTGGGAACTCCTGCAATGGTTGCCAAGACTAAAGTCGTTAACGATACAATTTATAACCCCAAGATTGTATTCACTGGTGCACCGTCAAAGTATGAGATTGCCGGTATCAGAGTTGAAGGCGTAGACAACTACGAGGATGATATCATCATTGGATACAGCGGCTTGGTAATAGGACAGCGCATCGAGATTCCCGGTGACGACCTTAAGTCGGCGGCTAAGCGTTTCTGGCGCCAGGGCCTCTTCTCTAAGGTGCAGATCAACGTGGAGAAGATGTACGAGGACAAGGCGTGGCTGGTGTTCAGCCTTCGCCAGCAGCCCCGCATCTCGCAGGTGAACTATCTGGGTATGAAGGGTGGCGAGAA
This sequence comes from bacterium UBA1790, assembly GCA_002314465.1. Lineage (GTDB taxonomy): Bacteria > Bacteroidota > Bacteroidia > Bacteroidales > Muribaculaceae > Sodaliphilus. Next base: position 1,125 of record DCGA01000033.1, read on the forward strand.
GAAGGACCTCTCTGAGCGTATGGGCCTCGTGGCCGGTAACCAGATGACTCCCAACATCGCCAACCGTATCAAGCAGATTGTAGAGAAGTACTACGCTGCCAAGGGCTTTGAGAAGGCTGTGTGTACAGTGCGCCAGCGCGAAGACCTGAGCAAGAAGAACGAGGTAATCGTGGATATCGAGGTCAACAAGAACGAGAAAATCAAGGTGCATAAGATTTACTTCGAGGGCAACGATGTGCTCAGCGACCGCACCCTCAAGCGCACCATGAAGAAGACCAACGAGAAGAGCGATATCCTCAAGATTTTCAGCCAGAAGAAGTTTGTACGCAGTGACTACGAGGACGACTTGCAGCGCCTTATCGACAAGTATAACGAAAAGGGTTATCGCGACGCGGTTATCGTTAAGGACAGCGTTGTGAACTACGATGACAAGACCGTAGACGTATACATCTCGCTCAACGGGGGTAAGCGTTACTATCTGAACAATATCAGTTGGGTGGGTAACACCGTTTATCCCACATCGGTACTCGAAAACGTGCTGGGATTCCGCAAGGGTGACGTTTACAACCAGAAGTTGCTCAACAAGCGTACCCAGGAAGATGACGACGCGGTTTCTAACCTGTACATGAACAACGGTTACCTGTTCTATCAGCTCGTTCCCATCGAGAGTAAGGTGACAGGCGACAGCATCGACCTCGAAATGCGTATGTTCGAGGGCAAGCAGGCACGCATCAACAAGGTTGTCATCAACGGTAACGACCGCCTCTATGAGAAGGTAGTGCGCCGTGAGCTTCGTGTTCGCCCCGGCGACCTCTTCTCTAAGGACGACCTCATGCGTTCGGCTCGTGAGATTGCTCAGTCGGGACACTTCGACCCCGAGAAGATGGACATCCGTCCCGAGCCCAACGAGGAGAACGGTACCGTAGACATCGTGCTCGGTCTTGAGTCAAAGGCTAACGACCAGGTAGAGTTCTCGGCAGGTTGGGGACAGACCGGTATCCTCTTGAAACTCGGTCTCAAGTTCACCAATTTCTCAATCAAGAACCTTCTCCACCCGTCGGCTTACCATGGTATCATCCCGTCGGGTGACGGCCAGACACTGTCAATCAGTGCACAGACCAATGCCAAGTACTACCAGTCTTACAGCGTTTCATTCATCGACCCGTGGTTTGGCGGCAAGCGCCCCAACTCACTGTCGGTATCGGCATTCTATAGCCGCCAGACCGGTGTGAACTCATCTTACTACAACAGCCAGTACACTAATTACATCAATAACTACTATAACAACTACTATAGCGGCTATAACAGCTACTATGGCAATTCTTACGGCGGTTATGGCGGTTCTTACTATGAGAACTCTTACGACCCCGGCAAGTACCTGCAGATGCTTGGTGTTACTGTGGGCTTCGGTAAGCGTCTCAAGTGGCCCGATGACTACTTCACCCTTACTGCCGACCTGAGTTATCAGCTCTATGACCTCAAGGATTGGGATTACCTGTACTACATGAACAACGGTACATCTAATTCAATCGTACTCGGTTTCACACTGGCTCGTAACAGTATCGACAACCCCTTGTACACCCGTCGCGGTAGTTCGTTCTCACTTAGCTTCCATGCTACACCTCCCGCTGCAATGTTCGGCAAGAAGAACTGGGCAGCACTCAAGGAGGAGAACACCGATGCATCTAAGAAAGAACTGTATCGCTGGATCGAATACTGGAAACTCAAGTTCCAGGCTCGCACCTATACACCGCTCAACAACAGCGAACGCTGGACACTCGTGCTCATGACACGTGCCGACATCGGTTTGCTGGGTAGCTGGAACAAGCACCTCAAGTCTCG
>DCGA01000033.1:3006-4691 GCA_002314465.1 bacterium UBA1790
AGACCTTCTATGTGGGTGGTGACGGTATGTCGGGCAGTTACACCTATGCAACCGAGACCATCGCACTGCGTGGTTATGACAACGGTGCGTTCACTCCTTACGGATATGAAGGCTATGCATACGACCGATTTGTAGTCGAGCTTCACTTCCCGCTCATGCTCTCTACCAGCGCCACTATCTATCCCTTGCTCTTCGTCGAGGGTGGTAACGCGTGGACCAGTGTCAAGGACTTCAACCCGTTTGATATCAAGCGCTCAGCCGGTATCGGTGCCCGCGTATATCTGCCTATGATCGGTATGATGGGTATTGACTGGGGTTATGGTTTCGACACTGTATATGGCAAGAAGGGTGGCAGCAACTTCCACTTCATCCTGGGTCAAGAGTTCTAATCGCATTAAACCATTTCACTGCACTGCAGTCTAATCAAACAAGAACTTAAAAATCTTAGAAAATATGAAGAAAACAATCTTAGCGTTAATCGCAATGGTAGCCGGCATCTTCGGTGCGCAGGCTCAGAAGTTTGCTCTTGTCGACATGGAATATGTACTCAAGAATATCCCTTCTTATGAAATGGCCAACGAACAGCTCAACCAACAGTCACAGCGCTGGCAACGTGAGGTAGACGACCTCAAGAAGGAAGCTGATACTATGTATAAGAACTACCAGAGTGACATGGTATTCCTCACCGACGAGCAGAAGAAAAAGAAAGAGGCCGAAATCGTAGCAAAGGAGAAAGAGGCTTCACAACTGCAGTATAAGTACTTCGGCCCCCAGGGCGAACTCTTCAAGAAGCGTCAGTCGCTCATCAAGCCCATTCAGGACGATGTGTACAACGCAGTGAAGAAGGTGAGCGAGGAGCGTGGCTTCCAGGTAATCTTTGACCGCGCAAGTTCACAGAGCATCATCTTTGCATCTCCCCGCATCGACGTGAGCAACGAGGTGCTTGCTAAGCTGGGCTACTCAAAGTGACAATAAAATAAATATTAACTATACACTTTTATTAAAAATGTTCAAAAAATTATTACTCGCGGCTCTCGTAGCTGCCCCCCTGTGCATGAACGCACAAAAGTTTGGCGTTATCAACACTTCTGAAATCTTCAACGTTATGCCCGAGAAGGCTACCGCTGAGAATACACTGAAGACAGCTGGTGAGAAGTATGAGAACGAGTTCAAGAACCTCCAGACTGCTTTCCAAAAGAAGGCCGAAGATTATGAGGCACAGGCTAAGGACGACAAGACTCCCCAAGCTATCAAGGACCGTCACATGCAGGAACTCCAGGACGAGTATCAGAAGATCCAGAACTTCCAGCAGACTGCAGCTCAGGACCTCCAGAAGCAGCAGGAACAGCTCCTCGCTCCCATCCAGACTAAGCTCCAGAACGCTATCCAGGCTGTAGGCGCTGAGGGTGGTTACACATTCATCTACGACCTCTCGGTTCCCGCTGTTATCTATCACGGTACAGGCGCTGAGGACCTCACCGCTAAGGTAAAGGCTAAACTCGGTATCAAGTAAGAAACATACACTGTAGATATTGATATGGGTCCGGATAAGAAATTATTCGGACCTATTTTTGTGCCGTTACAAGAAAAACTTGTAACTTTGCATTATCAATCGATAACAATGACTATGAAAAGAATCATACTATCAATGCTTGTTGTGCTGCCCATGCTGGTAATGGCGCGCG
>DCGA01000033.1:4764-5285 GCA_002314465.1 bacterium UBA1790
GCCCGACAAGGTAAAAGCCGAGCAACTGCTGCAGCAGCGCAGTGATAAGGTGCAGGCCGAGAGTACACGCATTCAGGACGACTTCAACAAGAAGTTTGCCGACTATCAGGAAATCGCTTCCGACCCTACTACGCCCGAGACCATCAAGGAACGCCGCATACAGGAGTTGCAGAAACTTGATAACGATATACAGGCTTTCCTGGCCAAGGAAAAGGAGTTGCAGGATGCTTACCGCAACGAACTCATGAACCCCATCCTGGCAAAGATTCAGGCTGCAATTGAGGCTGTAGGCGAAGAAGAGGGCATGGCTATCGTGTTTGATACCGCCAAGACTCCGGTGGCCTACACGGGTCCTTATACCGAGGATATCACGCCTAAGGTGAAAGCCCGTTTGGGATTGCAATAATTGATGTTTTTGTGTAAAAAAATAGCATTTGCTATTGTGTGTTACAAAATAATGTTGTAACTTTGCAGTCGCAAATGCAAAAATGGTGAAATTAGCTCAGCTGGTTAGAGCGTCG
>DCGA01000033.1:5298-10815 GCA_002314465.1 bacterium UBA1790
CGTCGGATTGTGGTTCCGAAGGTCGTGGGTTCGAATCCCATATTTCACCCCAACAGAACAGAGACTCCTTATTTGGAGCCTCTGTTTTTTTTGTATTGTTTTATCCTTGTTTATTGTTTGTTTGGATAAAAGCGGTGGCTTAGGGGGCGGCAATAACGCCGAAAGTGTCCTTTTGTTAGCCATTTGTTTGTAAAAGTGGAAAATAAGTAGTAACTTTGCAGTGCAAAATGTGAAATTGAATATCACGGGGGATCTCACGGCAGGTGAGGTTCTTCTATTTTTTACTCAACAATAAAAAACAAGACACTACCATGGCTATTAGCTATATGACCCAGGAAGGTTACGACAAGAAGATGGCAGAGCTCGCTCACCTCGAGAACGTGGAGCGTCCCGAAGTTGTGGCTGCTATTGCCGAAGCTCGTGACAAAGGAGACCTTTCGGAAAACGCTGAATATGATGCTGCCAAGGAAAGACAGGGCATGCTCGAGGCAAAAATTGCCGAGCTCAAGAACCTTGTTGCTACAGCGCGCATTATCGACGAGAGCAAGATAGGTACCGACGAGGTACAGTTGCTTAACAAGGTTACCATCAAGAACCTCAAGATGGGAACCGAGATGACATATACTATTGTTACCGAGAGCGAGGCTAACCTGCGTGAAGGTAAGATTAGCATCACAACTCCCATCGCTAAGGGTCTACTGGGCCACAAGGTAGGCGACGTTGTCGACGTTCAGAGCCCCGCCGGTGTAATGAAGTTTGAAATCACTAAAATCGCTATCTAATCATGGCTTCTATTTTCAGTAAGATTGTTGCAGGTGAGATTCCCAGTTACAAGGTAGCCGAGGATGAGAACTACTACGCATTTCTCGATATCAATCCCGTAGCCAAGGGCCACACGCTGGTTATTCCCAAGCACGAGGTTAACTACATCTTTGACCTCCCCCAGGATGAATACCAGGGTTTGTGGGCGTTTGCACGCCGTGTTGCCGAGGCAATGAAGCAGGTTATGCCCTGCGAGCGCATTGCCGTGGCTGTACTGGGCCTTGAGGTTCCTCATTGCCACATCCACCTTGCCCCCATCAATACTGAGGGTGACATGAACTTTGCAAAGCCCAAGAAGGACGTTCCCGCCGATGAGATGGCTGCTATCGCTGCCAGCATCAACGAGGCCTTCAACAAGCTCTGATAGGGATTTTATTGCATAACACACTCCCCAAGCCGCATAGCGTGCTTGGGGAGTGTTGTTTTATGTGCCCAACGTGTGACGGGTTATCCCATACCTAAAGGCATGGGGCATGTATTTGCCGATGTTTCCAGCCATTTCGGCGCTGTCGCACCTGTATGGCTGGCTACCTTATCCCATCCCTAGCGGGATGGTATCTTTTGCGGTGTGACGCGGAATTATGGTTGTTGCTGGTGCGGGATTTGGGATGGTGCGTGGGTATTATTCCATCCCATAGGGATGGGAGAATGTAGGCCGCCATGCAGACGGCGATGCCGTCGATATGGCGGTAATATTAAGGTGTAATAAACAATCCCATGCCTTTAGGTATGGGATATTGTTGCTATAACCTGGAGAAAGGTATATAACCAAGGGAAAAAGAAAATTGGTCGCCCCGCGTGCGGGACGACCAATTGTTATTTTGGGGTTATAAGCGATTACTTGATAACCTGGCCTGCGATGTTGTACTTAACGCCGTCCTTCTCGATGATGAGCTGACCGTCGATGATATACTTGCGAGCCTTGCTTGTCTTGGTTACAGTCACGTCGGTGATTGCTGTGGGCTCATCGGGGATGTAAGTAGCACCAGCTACACCATAAGCCTCAACGCCTTCAACAGCGTACTTAACCTGCTGTGCCTCGTCCATAACGCGAACAGACTTGATACCGCTCTTGTGGAGAGGATTCTGAGTGTCGAGAGCTACACAGTTGGGCAGAGTAGCGTCATCGGCAGTCTTGGGAGCAATGTAAGCCCAGTATACGTTCTCACCGTCGCCGGTAATCTGAGTAACACCGGTAACCTCGTCGCCGCTACCCTCGAGCAGAACGGGAGAGTTGTCGACGAGTGTAGCAGCTTCCATAGTCACGCCCTGTGCAGCGTCACCCTTAGCGTCGTCCTCATAGATAGCCGACATGGGGAGGCGATAGATACCGGGAACGATAGTTGTACCGTTCTCCTTGTCAGCCTGAGCATAGAAGTAGAGGTAACCATTCTCCTGGTCGATGTAGAATGTAGTGATCTGAACACCCTTGAGAGTGGGCTTGAAGTGCTGAGTCTTGCCTGCACCACCGTCGGGATAGATGTCGTTGAGAGCGCCACCGTTGCGGAAGCGGAAGATACCGAAGCCGTTGAACTTCTTACCTACCCAGTAAACGTCGCCGTTTTCAGCGTCGGGAGTCTTGGTGAGGCCTGCGCCGATAGCACCATATGACCACTGGTCGCTGTAGTAGGGCAGCCAGTTGTTCTGGAAGAAGAAGGGCTGTGAGCCGTACAGACCTACTGCATCAGCGTCCATCTCGTGGATACCCACGTTACGGTCGGCGATGTAAATCTTGTTGAGCTCCTTGTCGATAGCCATGCTGAAGGGATCCTGGAATGCCTCGTAACCTACGTTGTTGAGTACGGTTACGCGGTAGAAGATACCGTCGGTGTTGTTAACGTAGAAGAGCTGACCGTCACCAGCGCCTGCTGTGGGGCTCTGGTACTGGAAGCGCTTACCAGCGTCGGCAACATAGATACGGTTCTTGTAGCTTGCCATTGTGAAGGGGTGAACACCTGTTTCGAACTGAGTGTCGACGATCTGGCCGTTCTCGTCCTTGTACATGAGCTTGCCGTCCTTAGTAGCGAAGTACAGACCGGTGGGGCAGCCAAGGGCAGCGCCTGTAGCAGCAATGGTCTCATCGCCTACGATGTTGAGGTATTGCCACTGAGCAGCAGCCTTGTAGTTCTCAACCGACTTAACAGCTACCTTACACAGTACGTTACCCTGGTTCTCTGTGAATACGCCAGCAGCGAGTACGGGTACGTTAGCGTTGAGCACGCGGAGTGTCTGGATAGTTGCGGGAACAGCACCTGACTCCATGTAGTTAACATTTGCGGGAATCTCCATCTCGGTGAGAGCGGGGCAGTTGGCAAATGCATTCTGCATCATGTTGGTTGCAGTAGTGGGGAGAGATACGTTCTTCAGGTTGGGGCAACCGTTGCACAGACCCAGAGGAATCTCGTTGCGGCCGTCCTCGATAACGAGGGTTTCGATAGCCGACTTGTTGAAGAGGTTGCTGCCTACGCTAACGCCGTTCTGCAGAGAGAATGACTTGATAGCAGAGCTTGCGAAACCATAGTTGCCGATTGACTTGAGGCCGGGAAGGCTTACTACCTCGTAGGGTGAGTAAGCGAGACCGTAGTTGTCAACAGAGGTAACTGAGGGGAGGTCAAGGGTCTTGCCCAGTTCGCCCTGATGAGCGGTAACGAGCAGACGAGTACCATCGGCAGTAGTGAGAACACCGTCGGTAACGCGGAATGCTGTGTTGCCGTCGGCTACAACGATTGAACCCAGGGTAGTGATGGGTGCAAATGCTGCATTGCCAATTGAAGTAACTGTAGAGGGAATGTTAACACCAGTAATCTTAGTGCCTGCAAATGCCTGCTCACCTACTGAAGTGAGGCCTTCGTTAAGGTCGAGGCCAGCAGCGAGCTTGCTGTTCATGAATGCCTGGCTTGCAATAGACTTAACCGAACCGGGAAGTGCGATTGAAGTGAGGCCAGTGTTGTAGAATGCATTGTTGCCGATAGATGTAACGGCGTTTCCAAGAGTAACGCTTGTAAGAGCCTTGTCACCGTTGAAGCAGTTGCCTGCTACCGAGGTTACTGCCTCGGGAAGAGCGATTGACTGAAGGCTTGAGCAGCTCTGGAAAGCAGCCTCACCGATAGAAGCAATCTTGTTGCCCTCGGCAAATACAACCTCCTGAAGAGCAGAGCAACCCTGGAACATTGTGCCAGAGATTGTTGTAGCGTTGCCAGAGAAGGTGATCTTCTTGAGAGCGGGCATGCTGTGGAAGGGCTGCAGGTTGCTTGTGTAGAGAGAAGCGTCGATGTCACGTCCGAAGTAGATTTCTTCGATTGACTTGTTGGCAACGCGAGTTTCTTCGCTCTTACCGAATGCTTCATAGTTCATCTTGAAGGGAGTCTCGCTGTCGGCGAAGATGAGACGCTTAAGGCTTGAGCAGCCAGCGAAGTCTTCACTGATCATGGGACCAGCCCAGCCCACGGGGATGGTAACCTCCTCAATGCTTGAACAGCCGTTGAGGGCACCTGTACCGATAGTGGTTGCGGTAGTGGGGATGGGGCTAACCTTGAGAGAAGAACAACCCTTGAAAGAGTTACGGCCGATGGTCACACAGGTCTCGGGAAGAACGAGAGATGTGAGGTTCTTACAGTCGAGGAATGAGTTTGCAGCAGTTGCAATAACGGTGTAAGTCTCGCCGTTATATACAAATGTTGAAGGAATAACGATGTCACCTGTGTAGAAGCTTGTGTCGGCCGGAGTGGTCGTTGTGGCCTTCTTGATGGTGTACTTGGCAACGGTAGCATTGAGCTTGCTGGTAGTATAGTTTACACCGTCTACTGTAATGCTGGCAGCATTAAGCATGGGAGCAACCATGATACACAGCGCACCCATAGCAAGGTTGCGTAGCCATGTTGATTTAGTAATCTTCATGTTCATAGTTTTAATTTTATAGTTAATAATTAGAGTTTATTGTCGGTAGGTTTATGTAATGAACGCGTATATGTGCGCACGCGCGCATTTCAACTCACAAATTTACAAAATTCTTGCAATAATCTATAGTTTTCGCACAAAAAAAATACCGCTGCCTTGATTATTTAACAAATAAATATCGCAGGCAGCGGTTAATCATTATCTGGATAATACTCACTTGTGTTCGTAGTCGAGGATAGTGGGGTTGAACCTGATGTTGGGTGAGGGGAACAGCCTTTCCATTGCACCTTGCTCAATCAACTCCGACGGAGTGCCTGTGAGCACCTGGCGGTCGTGTGTGATGAGCCACAGCGAGTCGGCCTTGATCAATGACTGCGACATGTCGTGGCTACTGAGCAGCACGGCCTTGTCCTGAGTGTGGGCGAGGTCGCTAAGCAACTGCATTGTTTCGATGCGGCTTGCCACGTCGAGGAATGCCGTTGGCTCATCAAGTACAATAACTGGAGTTTCCTGTGCCAGTGCGCGAGCAATCATGCACTTCTGTCGCTCTCCGTCGCTCAGCGATGCCGTGTAGCAGTCGGCTTTGTGTGTCATGCCCACGCTCTCGATGGCATGAGCCACTACTTCGCGGTCTTGCTTGCTTAGGCGCCCCAGGAAACCGGTGTGTGGCTGGCGTCCCATTTCCACGAGTTCGGTCACTGTAAGTCCTCCGGCTGCGATGCGCTCGGTTGATACAAGTCCCATGAAACGCGCGCGTTCCATGAGCGACATTTCCTTTACATCGCGGCCGCCATAGCA
>DCGA01000033.1:10870-18656 GCA_002314465.1 bacterium UBA1790
CAGTGTAGACTTGCCAGCACCGTTCATGCCCAGCAGTGCCACGAGAGTTCCCGCCTCAAGATTGAGATTGAGGCCGCTGAGCAGGGTTACGGTAGAATTGTCCTTCCCGTAGCCCACAGCGAGGTCATGTGTAGAGATGAGTGCCTGTGCCATTAGTTGAAGTATTGTATCTTGCGACGGTTAACAATGAGGTAAGTGATGATGGGCACGCCTATCACCGGGGTGATGGCATTGATGGGAATCACATGCTTGCCCATAACGCTGATGAGCGTACACAGCAAGGCTGTGCAGGCTCCTGCGAGCATAGTGGCAGGGATGAGTCGGCTGTGGTTGCTTGTGCCCAGCATGAGTCGAGCCACGTGAGGCACTACAAGCCCGAGGAAGCCGATGGGGCCGCAGAATGCAGTTACCACGGCTGTGAGAATACCTGTGATGAGCAGCAGCAGGTTGCGCGAGCGGCGCACGTCAACGCCCATATTGGTGGCGTAGCGCGTACCCATGAGCATGGCGTTGAGGGGTTTTACCATGAGTGCCGATGCCGCGAGTGCAAGCGCAATGAGCGATGTGTAAACCGGCAACTGGCTTGTAGTCACACCCGAGAATGTTCCGAATCCCCAAGCGACATAACTGCTTATGCCTTCCTCGGTGGCAAGGCTATTGAGCAACGAGATGATGCTCGACGCGAGATAACTCACAAGGATGCCTATGATGAGCAGCACGGTGCTGTTCTTAACGATAGACGAGAAGATGATGAGGATGAGCAACACTGCTCCTGCACCCAGCAATGCACCCAGCAGGATCGCTACGTAACTGCCCACCGACTGTCCGAAGATGCCACCCACTGTGCCGCCCATGGCAAGCATCACGATGGCAACACCCAGACCCGCACCGGTCGACACACCGAGTATCGAAGGACCGGCAAGCGGATTGTTGAAGGTGGTTTGCAGCAGCAGACCCGAGATAGACAATGCCGCTCCGGCAAGCAGTGCGGTCGCTATCATGGGCAGACGCGACTCCAACACGATAATNNATGCCCCATGCCTCATTGTCACTTCCGTTACCGGTGACGATGTTCCACACGTCTGCGGCAGGGATATCTACCGAACCCACCAGTGTGCACGCGGCAACCAGTGCCAGCAATGCTAATGTAAGCACTGCCATCACCACCACGGTGCGCGTTATATTGTGTGAAGTACTTACTTGCATGGAGCGAAGAATATCAGTTGGTCATTTTTGTTGTCAAAGATGTTGCAGTAATCCTGCAGCAGCAGTTCGGGGTGGAACGGGAAACGTTCGAAAAGGCGGGTTGCATTGGTGTCGCATGTATAGACCTTGCGGTTCTTGAACGCGTCAAACTTATCGTTAAGGCTGTAAGCGCCTTTCAGATCGTCGTATGTGTTGATGTTGAATGATTTAACCAACCATATATCAGCGTCCTTGGCGACTGCAAGCACCTGATTGAAATCGAGGCTCAGCGAACCGCTGTGCTCGTCATCGCCCCAGGGATAAACGCCTCCTGCATCTTGAATCACCTGTGCCATGTAACTCTTGCCTCCCGGTACATTCCATATACCGCTTATTACGGTCTCGGTAAGTACCTTGGGATGGTTCTTGCCCTGTGCTGCACGCTCTTGCTTGAGTGTGTTGTAGGCTTCGGTAACGGCATTGTAAATACTGTCGGCCTCGCGTTCTTTGCCCACAAGTGCGCCGTAGAACTTAATCCACTCGGCGCGGCCCAGCGGAGTCTGCTCCATGTAGTCGGCACATTCGACGATGGGAATGTTGAGTGTGGTAAGTTGACCGTAGTTGCAGTCCTGGTAGGGAGAGAGTAGGATGCCGTCGGGGCGCATCTCAATCACTTTCTCGATGGTGGGAGCCATGCTCGAGCCGCAGTCGGTAACCTTGCCGGTCTTGAGTCCTTCAAGCACGAGACTATCGGTGAAATACTGCGCGTCGACGATACCCTTAACGGCCTCGGGACGACCGAGTTCAGTCATCAGTCCCGTGTGTACCGCCGAGTATACGAGAGCATTGCTGAGCGGTGTGCGCACCACGGTGCCCTCGGGTAGCGAGTCGGGCAGGGTAGAGGCGGCGGGAACCAGCACATAACGGTGCAGAGTACCCTCACCCCACGGATTGGCAATGGTGGCCACGGTGTAACCTTCGTGCTGTTCCATAGTGAGCAGTTTTGCCTCGGTGATGATGTTGTTGCCATCGGTGCCGGTCTCGTTTTCTTGAACCGAGCACGATACCGCCAGCACCGCCAGCATGATGATGTATAAAAACTTTTTCACAGCGAATCTTCTTTAGAGATTACAAAGTTACTAATTATTCCCAACATCGTACACCATTGGGCGTAAAAAAACAATCTGCACCCCATTGTCAGCGAGAGCAGATTGTGATATGTTATTTTGTGAAGTCGAAAGTTGACCCTGTGTGGCGTACTCCGTCAAGATAGTATTTGGTGTGGGTAATTCCTTTCTTTTTAAGAGTGAAAGAGATGATGTTGCTGGTTCCGTCGGGCCAGTTAATGTGCACTTCCTCATTATTCCACGTTTTGTCGCCTGCCCATTCACCGATTGATATATAATATACGGTTTTGCCGGCATCGGTATAATATCGTAGTTCGGCACCCTTATAGAGTGCGAGTAATGCGTCAGTCTTTATTTTACCTTTCACGTCGCTGAAAGGATTTTTCACCTGACTGGTTTCTCCATCATAAGTTACTGTAATACCGTCAATGATGTTTTTCTCGTAGTTGGGGTCAAGCAGGTTGTTTCCATTTGTGTCTGTAACAGTCACATAAATGGATACAGGGTAATAGTCCTGGAAAATATCGTCGTCACACGAGAACGTGGTCATTGCCAGTAATGCCACTAATAAGTTCAGAGCCTTTTTCATAACAGTTGTTACGGGATTATGTGGTTTTGCTGCAAAATTAGGCTTTTTCCCCCCAAAAAAAAGATTTTGGGGATAAATAATATACTGACGGGGTATGTTTACTCGCCGGGAGCCTTGAAATCGCGCCCCGGCATGGTGAAGGTTGTGATTACCTTACCCTTGACGCGTATTTCAACCGTTACATTGTCGCACTTGCCATATTGCTCGGCAAGTGGGGCGAGTGAGAAGCAATCGGTCTCGCTCTTGTAACGGATAACATCGTATCCGTCCATCTCGGTGCGGTTGTATAAAATGCGCAGAGCAAGTACATCACTGCTGCAATGGCTCGGGTCGACTACTGCATAGACTTTGACCGGGAGTTCTCCTTCGTTGGAAATAAGATAGCCATACTGGCCTACTACAGTGATATATCCGTGTGCCCCGTGCACAAGGATGTCGGATGTCTCGATGCAGTGGTCGGGACTTGTGATACCGTTCTCTTGGGCTTCGGTGCTACTCATCACATCGTAGGTTGCAAGTGCTGTGGCGTGCTTGATGGTCGCGCCTTCCACAAGAATGGTGTCGACCTTGTTGCCCGAGAGTCGGTTGGTGTCGAACGACTGCGGCAGTTGGAAGACAGCATAGAGTCTACGTGTGCCCGATTCCACTATCTGGGTAAGCGAGGGCAGCGACTGCATCTTAAACTTGAGATAGGGCTTGCCTCCGTCGCAGTGAAGCGTGTAGCCATCGGTGCCATCGCCCTCAATGGTGCAATAGTCAATGTAGTAACTGGGACTATCACCGGGTTCGGGTGTATTGTTGTCGCTACAAGATGCCATGAACAAGAGTAGCATGGCAAACAGGAATGTAATTTTCTTTGTCATAATGTATATTTTCGATGCAAAGATAGCGTTTTTTGCGTGTTGTTGCAGAATTAATTTCTAAATTTTTGTAAATAACACATAATTTATATGTAATAAACTTTGCAGATTAAAAATAAAGGTGTAAATTTGCATCGGATAAATAGTACATTTCAACCTCTAATTTAATGTTAACCCAAATATTTAATGGTCACATCCTTACACCTCAAGGATGGATTGACGGCGGCTCTATAGTGACTGAAAACGGCCGCATTGTCGAGGTAAAAAAAGATAGCAATCTTATCGAAGGCGCCGAGCATGTCGATGCCGAGGGTTCACACGTAATCCCCGGTGGTATTGAAATGCATGTTCATGGCGGTGGCGGCAGCGACTTCATGGAAGGAACCCGTGAAGCATTTGTTAATGCAGCCCACACCCACCTTGTGCACGGCACTACAGCGATTTTCCCCACATTGTCATCATCAACCCTTCCCATGATTGAGGCAGCCTGCGAGACTTGCAGCTCACTCATGAAGGAGAAGGACACAACCATCATGGGCTTGCACCTCGAAGGACCTTACTTCAACCTGAAGAAAGCCGGTGCACAGATGCCCGAGATTATACGCGAACCCGACGAGAAGGAATACCGCCACATCGTGGAGGACTATGACTGCATGCGTCGCTGGGACGTTGCTCCCGAGATTCCCGGTGCAGTGGAGATGGGCCGTTACCTTGCCCAGAAGGGCATCGTTGCTGCCATTGGCCACACTGCTGCCGAGTATGAGCACGTAGAGGCTGCCTACAAGGCCGGTTACAGCCTTGCAACCCACTTCTACAATGCTATGACCGGTTTCCATAACGTGCGCGAATACAAGCACGCCGGTACTGTAGAGAGCGTTTACCTGATGGAGAACATGGATGTTGAGGTAATTGCCGACGGCATTCACGTACCCGCACCCATCCTGCGACTGGTGTACCAGTGCAAGGGCGTGGAGCGCACAGCACTCATCGCCGATGCGCTTGCGGTTACCGCTTGTGAGAACGCTCAGGCGTTTGATCCTCGCGTTATCATCGAGGACGGCGTGTGCAAGTTGAGCGACCGCTCGGCTCTCGCAGGTAGCGTGGCAACAATGGACCGCCTCATCCGCACCATGGCGATTACAGCAGGTATCCCCCTGGCCGACGTCTCGCGCATGGCAAGTGAGACTCCCGCCCGCATCATGGGTATCCTCGACCGTAAGGGTACGCTCGAGAAGGGTAAGGATGCCGATATCCTGCTTATGGACGCCGACCTTAATCTTAAGGCCGTTTACTCAATGGGCAAACTCGTAAAATAAGAGTTATCTCGCATAAAAATATAGCACTGCTCCCGTAACGGGGGCAGTGCTTTTTTCTTTTGATAAGGTTGTGTCGGGTTTAGCGTTTCCACTGCTTGACGAGCAGGTAACCGCTTGCCGTGGTGCTCATGAGTGCCACCGCGATGGCGGGGATGAGATAGCCGTGCTCGGCGGCGACAACAACGGCGAGAGTCATCACTACAGCCCACAGGAGTGATACTGCACACATGCGCGCAAGACTCAAGCGATAGTAGGCGAAGTAGACAACGGCGATGATGACCGTGTAGAGCACATACCATGCGGTGAATGCCCATCCCAGGCCCACGAGTCCCCACATCTGGTAGAAGAGGATGTTGAGCACAAGCCCCGAGACGGCGCTGAGCGTCTCGGTGATGAGATACACCTTGCCCGATCCCTTTGCAAGGATTACAAATGCCATGCTCCACGACACCGCGCGGAAGATGATGCCCATCATTCCCCACGAGATAAAGGGCATAATGGCAAGGAAGTCCTTGCTGTAAAGGATGTGCACGATGGGCTCACGCAGCAGCACGAATGCTGCGATAACGGGCACCATGACGAGCAATGCGATGTTGATTTCCTGTGAGACGAATGCGCGCAGTTTCATGCGGCTCTCGGCCACACGCGCCAGGCGGGGATAATACTCCATGCCCAGGGCTGTGAGGATGAGCCCGGTGTATTTGTTGATAAGTGTGTAGCCTGCCTGGTAAAGTCCCACCTCGCCGGTTCCGGCACGATGGTTGAGCCACGCGTTAAATATATATGTAGCAAGGATGGTCACGAAATTGCCTATGGTCATGAAGACTCCCAACTTGACAAACTCGCGCCCCATGGTCACGGTCTCGCTGCGGCTCACCTTCACGGCGGGGTATTCCTTGTTGCGCAAGATGAGTGCAAAGGCTGCGTTGGCTACAGCGTAGGCTATAATTGACGGCAGCACACTGTCCTCGCGCAGGAAGTAGAACAGCGGGATGGAAACGAGCAGGCCGCTCAAGGTTCCGAGCACGGTGATTCGTGCCAGTTTCTTGAGTTGGGCGAGTCCTTGGAACACGGCTTGTTCGCCATTGGTTACTGCCATGAGCAGCACTGCGACGCTCAGCGCCACGAAGCCCCAGATGTGGTCTTGCGAACCGAAAGTGATTTCGCTAAGCAACGGTGCAAGGGCAAGGGTGAGGGTAGCACCTCCCAGACCGAGCCACAGCGACCACTTGCGCACCACGGCAATGATGCGTGCAATGAGCGACTGGTCTTTCTGCTCGGCAGCCTGTGAGATGTCACGCACACTGCTGCTGCGTATTCCCAGATTGGTGGCGATGTTGAGCATCTCGAGGGCGTTGTTGAACAGGCCGAACAGACCCACGCCCACGGTGCCTATCCACATAGCGACGAGTTTGGTGCGGATAATGGAGCATAGGATGCCCATCATCTGGACACCACCGAAGATGCCCATTGCCTTCATCGTCAACTGTGATATGCCACCTTTCTTTGCCATCAGAGTTTCAATTTAAATACGTTATAGGCGATGCCGCGGCCTCCCAGTCGTGCCTTTTGTTGTGCAAGGCCCTCGTTGAGGTACTGGCCGTGGTTCTCGCAAGAGATGCCGAAGTCGAAGTAACGGTAACCCTCGTCGGCCGATTGTGTGATGAGTGTGTCGAAGAGCAATGCCAGGGCTCCGCACTCACGGCCCTCGGGGGCTGCTGCGATATACTGGCTGTGAGCCACAGGACCTGCATAGAACATAAGCACGCCCGCAACGATGTTTCCGTCAATGGTTGCGGTGTAGAGTTTGATGTTCTCGGGGAATCGCGACTGCAGCAGTTTTATCTCGGCTACGGTGTGAACAGGACGGGTGTCGTAACGGCTCTCGAGCACACCTTGCAACACCTTCCAGTAGCCTTCGTAGTCGTTGCTTTCGCTCACCTGAACGCTGGCGCGTATTGCGCGGTTCACTGCGCTGCGGTTGCCGCGGTCAAAACGTATGGGTGCATCAAGGTCGATGGTTGTGGAGATGCTGCACTCGCCGAGTACTGCCCCGTGGCGGAACAATGCGTAGATGTCGTCCTCGGCAGGGTAGTTGTGGTAGATGTGCGGAACCGGTTTGTAAGTAAGTTCGGTTACCCCGTCGGCTCGCATGAAATCTACCGCGGCATCCATGATGTGCATCATGGTCACTGCATCGCACTTGGGAAGCATGAGCCAACTGCCGTAGGTAAGCCCCTGGTGGGAATATACGGCACCGCCCACACGGTTGGCGGGCAGCACAGCCACAACCTTACCGCCGTCCATTGCCATGAGCGAATAGTCGGTGAAGCGGTCGCTGTGATACTCCATGAAGGCACGGCGGTGCATGAAAGTGCCGTTGCGTGACGCGGCTACCGCCTCGTCCCACTGCGCCTGCATGCTGCTGTCGTATTTTACTATATCAATCACTATACTTATGTTTACTTAGTTGCAATTTTTACCGACGACTTCATGCCGGTCTTCTTGTCCTTGACGGTGAGAGTCATTTCGCCGGCCTGCTTGGTTGACTGAACGAGTACCACGAGTTGGCCGTGGAACAGTTTCATGGTGGGCTCGGTGAATGTCTCGGTAGATGTGGCGTCGCCGTTGCACACTGCCTTGAACTGGCCTGCACCCTTAACGGTGAACTGTAACTGGTTGTCGGCGTCGGGACACAGCGTGCCGTTC
>DCGA01000033.1:18677-18877 GCA_002314465.1 bacterium UBA1790
GACGAGGCTCACTGTGACGTAGGCAATGTCATTGCCGTCGGCATCAATAACGGTGCGCTCGGGCGAAAGAACGAGGCGTGAGGGCTTTCCGGCGGTCTTTACAACCTTTTCGCCTGCCTTGTTGCCGTTCTCGTCATATACCACAACCTTTACCTCGCCGGGTTCGTACTTTACCTCGCGCCAGCGCAGGCGGTAGCGGT
>DCGA01000033.1:18922-24203 GCA_002314465.1 bacterium UBA1790
CC
Organism: bacterium UBA1790; assembly: GCA_002314465.1. Classification (GTDB taxonomy): domain Bacteria; phylum Bacteroidota; class Bacteroidia; order Bacteroidales; family Muribaculaceae; genus Sodaliphilus. The sequence goes on from DCGA01000033.1 coordinate 18,925, forward strand.
TGGCTCTTGCCGTTGACAAAGAGTTCGGCGCTGGGATAGTCGGTGTAGCAGTACACGGGGGTTACCTGGCCTTCGCGTCCGGGCCATGTCCAGTGCGGAAGCAGGTGAATGGTGTGGTCGTTTTTGTTCCAGTGGCTGCGATACAGGTAGTAGCGGTCCTTGGGCAGTCCTGCGAGGTCGAGGATGCCGAAGTAGCTGCTGCGTGAGGGCCAGTAACTGTCGTAGGGAGTGGGCTCGCCCAGATAGTCGTAGCCGGTCCATACAAACTCGCCGATGGTCCAGTCGAAGTCGTCCTGCAGACGCCAGTCATCGTCGGGAACATTGCTCCACCAGCAGTACTCGGTGTCGTAGCCGCTGCACTGGCCGTTGGCGTGCTCTTTGTTGGTGGCGATAGTGTCGGGGAAGAAGTACTCACCGCGAGTGCTCACGGTAGAGGCGGTCTCCGAGCCCAGCAGGAATCCCTGCGGGAGGCGGCTGATGGTCTCTTCATACTTATGGGTGCGATAGTTGTATCCGGGAATATCGGCAACCATTGCAAATCCACCGTAAATGATGCCGTCGGGTTGGTCAGATCCGCAGGTTACCTTGCGTGTGGGGTCGAGTTTGTGGCACAATGCTATGAGGTGCTTGTAGCGCTCGGCGCCCTCGGGTTTCCATTGCTCGGGAATCTCGTTACCCACGCTCCACATTACAATACTGGGGTGGTTGCGGTGGTTGAGAACGAGGTTGGTGATGTCTTTCTCCCACCATTCGTTCCACAGGCGGTTATAGCCGTTCTTTACCTTGGCGTCGCTCCATGCGTCGAAACTCTCGGCCATCACCATCATGCCGAGGCTGTCGCACAGCTCCATCTGCATGGTTGAGGGCATGTTGTGAGAGGTGCGAATGGCATCGGCACCCATCTCCTTGAGTTGCTTTATCTGGCGAATGAGTGCGGTCTTGTTCACTGCTGCGCCCAGCGGACCGAGGTCGTGGTGCAGGCNNGCAGGCACACGCCCTTGAACTTGCGTGTAACGCCATTGAGTTGGAAACCGTGCTCCTTGCTGAACGAGGTAGTGCGAATGCCGAACTTCACCTCCTGCTTGTCGATTGCCTTGCCGTTGCGGTTAAGTGTGAAAACAGCCTTGTAGAGATTGGGTGTTTCGGGCGACCACAGGCGGGCGTTGTCCACGGTGAGCACATCGTGGAATGCGCCTGCGCCGTCGGCATTGCTGACGCTGCTTGCCACTACATTACCCTTGGCATCGAGCAGATTTACCGAGAGGGTATAACTGCCGTCCTTGCCTGCGCCTTGCATCTGGTGCTTCACGTCTATTGTCGCTTGTGCGCCGTTGAGGTTTGCAGTAGATACAAATGCTCCCCAAGTATCGAGGTTGGCAGCGTCCTGTGTCATGTGCAGTTTCACGGGGCGATAAATACCGCCGCCGGGATACCAACGGTTGCTTTCCTCAAGGTTGTTGAGTTTAACCACGAGTTCGTTTTCGCCGCCATTGAGGTAGGGGGTTACATCAACGCGGAATGCATTATATCCGTAGGGCCAGTGACCGGCGAGTTGGCCGTTGACATACACATGGGCATCGGCCATAGCACCGTCAAATATGAGTTCGGCATGCTTGCAGGTGGCGTCAACGGTGAAGGTGCGCTTGTAAGTGCCTTCGCCTATCCAGGGCAGAGCGCCTGAGCGGCCTGTATGCTCGGTGGCCGATTCTTCGCCGTTCTCCTTGATTTGTACGACCTGAAGGTCCCACTTCTTATCGAAAGGACCGCTGATGGCCCAGTCGTGGGGTACACTCACTGTTTCCCATGCCTGTCCGTCGCGTGTAAACTGCCAGCCGTCGTTAAGGTAGATATCTCTTGTGGCTTGTGCATTGCTGCCCAGTGCCACAGCGGCCATCAGGGCAAGTGCAAAAAGTTTCTTCATATTGTTGTCTTGGTATGTTATCAATATCCGAAAATCTGCTCGAGGGTTACTCGCTTAACGGGAGCAATCTTGGCGAGCGCGTCCATGTCGAGTTCTTTTTCATCGCCGAGGATGAGGAAACGGAACGGACGGCGGGCAAGGTTGTCTTGCTCAAATTGTACCATGTCTTGCATGGTGAGAGAGGGGAGTGCCTCATAACTTATCTGGCCAAGGCTCTTGTCGAGGCCCATGCGCTGGCTCGAAACGTAAGAGTTGAGCACGCCGAACTTGGTGGTGCGCTGGCTCTCAAACTGCTTGGTGAGTGCGTCCTTGGCAAGTGCGAATGCCGACTCGGCCTGCGGCAGAGTGTCAATGATGCACTTGAACTGGTTGATGCAGTCCATCATCTTGTCGTTCTGGGTGATGATGTAAGTGTAGGCATACTCGTTGCGGTCCTTTGCGTTGGGCATCAGGTAGTAGGCCGATGCGTGGTAGGCAAGGCCGCGTGCCTCGCGCAGTTCCTGGAACACAACTGTGTTCATGCCGGCACCGAAGTACTCGTTGAAGAGGTTGATGATGGGTGTATGCTCGGGCTTCCATGCACGACCGTTGTTGTTATACTGGGTCATGTAGATGTTCTTCGCCTCGTAGGGAGCAATAAGGATTTCGGCCTCGGGGGTAGCGGTAGCCACATAGGGCTTGTTGGCGGGACCGTTGGCAAGTTTGGCACTTGTCTTATGCAGTGTTGCGATGGTCTTTACAAACTCCTTTTCGCCCATGGGACCGTAGTACATGATGGTGTGCTTGATGCCGCTAAGGCCCTTGACGAGGTTGAGGAGGGTTTGAGGAGCGGTGCTGCGCATCTCTTTCTCGGTCATAACATCGGTGAATGAGTTACGAGCGCCGAAGATACCGTAGTTGCGCAGGCGTGACGAGCACGATTCCTGGTTGGTCTTGGCATCGGCGCGGCTCTTCAGTGTCATGGCAACGTTGTTGTCCCAAGCCTCCTTGTCGGCCTTGGCATTGGCCATGAGGTCTTCTACCAGTTTCACTGCGGCCTTCATGTTCTCGCTGAGGCCCGAAATGGTAACGTAGATGTTTTCCTCGTAGCAGGTGAAACTGTACTCGCAGGCGAGGCTGTACATTTTCTTCTTGAATTGCTCCGCGGTCATTGTCTTGGTGCCGAGGTACTCGATGTAGTCGAACGCGTTGACATAGCGGCGGTCGGCGCACTGTCCGAAGTCATACTTGTAGCACAGCGTGAACAGACCGTCCTGTGTGTTCTGCTTGTAAAGAACGGGCAGTCCCTTGCCGGTCTTGGTTACGCTCATGTCGGTTGCGTAGTTTACAAAACGGGGCTGGATAGACTCTACCTGCGAACCGGCGATGTCCATCATGAAGTCGCTCTGCAGGTGACGGTTAGAGGGGATGGGAGTGATTGCGGGTTTCTCAATCTTCTTGGCGCTGTTGTCCTCGCCTTGTACCTTGTTGACGCACACATAGTTGTCGCTGCGCAGGTGGCGGCGGGCAAAGTCCACGATTTGCTGCTTGGTCATGCCTTCGAAGCGTGACTGCTGAGCCACCACGTCTTCCCATTTCTTGCCGTTGATAAAGGCGTCGACCATCATGTTGGTGCGGTTGCGGTTGCTGTCGAGGCTGCGGAAGAAGTCGAGTTTCTTGTTGTTGATGACTGCGGCAAGCAGGTTGTCGTCAAAGTCACCGTTGCGCAGTTTCTCGATTTCGCCCAGGAGGAGTTGGCGCACCTCCTGCAGGCTCTGGCCCTCGTTGGGATAACCCAGCATGAAGAGGCTTGAGTAGTCGTTAAGGAAGTCGGGTTCGGTACCGCTTGCCATCACTTTCATGGTCTGGTTGAGGTCGAGGTCGAACAGACCTGCTGTGCCGTTGGCAAGGATATCAGAGATGATTTCCACTGTGTCGCATTGCAGCGATTTAGCACCGTCGAAGCGCCAAGCCAGCACAGTGTACTCGGCCTCCTGGCCCAGCACGGTGGTGTCGCTTGGTGCGGTGAAAGGCTTGAGCGCGGGATACTCGGGACGCGAGAGCGCGGGATTGGGTTTCCACGAACCGAAGTGGCGGTCGATAATGTCGATTACCTCGTCGGGGTTCATGTCGCCGGCAAGGCATATCGCCACGTTATTGGGGCAATAGTAATTGTTGTAGTAGTTCTTGATGTTGGTGATTGACGGGTTCTTGAGGTGTTCCTGCGTGCCGATGGTGGTCTGTGTGCCATAGGGATGGCCGGGGAACAGTTTTTCGTATAGTGCGTCAAACATCTTCCACTGGTCCTTGCCCATGGAGATGTTTTTCTCCTCATACACTGCCTCAAGTTCGGTGTGGAAACCGCGTATCACCATGTGCATGAAGCGGTTGCTCTGTATGCGAGCCCAGTTCTCAACCTCGTTGGCGGGGATATCCTCGGTATAGCACGTCACGTCGTTGCTGGTGTAGGCGTTTGAGCCCTGTCCGCCGATGGCTGCCATGAGTTTGTCATACTCGTTGGGAATGTTGTATTGTGCCGCGAGTTGAGATATGCTGTCAATCTCGTGATAGAGTCGGGTGCGTGTGGCAGGGTCGGTAACCTTGCGGTAGTCCTCATATCGTGCTTCGATGGTATCGAGCAACGCCTTCTCGCGTGCATAGTTGCTGGTGCCGAAAGCCTTGGTTCCCTTGAACATGAGGTGCTCCAGGTAGTGGGCGAGGCCGGTGGTCTCGGCAGGGTCGTTGCGTGAACCTGTACCGACCGCGATGAGAGATGAAATGCGGGGTTTTTCCTTGTTTACGCTCAGATACACCTTCAGACCGTTGTCAAGTGTGTAGATGCGTGTTGCGGTAAGGTCACCGTCAACAGTAGTGTAGCGGTAATCCTTGGCCTGTGCAGCCATGCCGATCAGGGCAAATGTTGCCAGTAAAAACAGTATTTTCTTCATAAGGACAAATTTTTTTCAAAGTTACGCATTTCTTTCCTAATACATACTATAAATAAGAGAAAAGTTTAAGAAACGAATGATAGATTTTTTCCTTGTTTTGAGTGTATATCACCACTTTATGAGGCTTTTGTGCTATATATTTAATGCGATTAAGGGCATAATATGGCCATTATACTATAACTATAGATAAAATCAATTAAAATTATTTTGCAGAATAGAAATTATAACATACTTTTGTAAATCACTTTTAAGATTTATACATTAATAAATACAAAAGCCTGATAAAAAAGAAAACCAAATAACTAATTAATAACTAAAATTAAACAAACATGAAAAAAGGTTTATTAGCAATTTCTGCTCTGGCAATTGCCTTTGGCATGAACGCTCAGACAGAAGAGGCCGAGTACAATCAGTACGGCCAGAAGGTAGAG
>DCGA01000033.1:24284-33534 GCA_002314465.1 bacterium UBA1790
ACTGTGGTTTGACACCCGCGTTCAGGCCGACTGCGGTTTCTTCTTCGGCGGCCCCGACTTCACAAAGGATGAGAAAATCGACGGCAAGCTCAACGGTGACCACATCGGTAACGGTGCTACACTGCGTCGTACACGTTTCGCTGTAAAGGCTCAGCTCGGTAATAACTGGTATGGTGAGATTGACTGCGACTTCACTCGCGGTACATTCGAGCTCAAGGACGCGATCCTCGGCTTCACAGGTGTTAAGGGTCTTGAAATCAAGGTCGGTAACTTCAAGGAGAACTTCTCAATGAACCGTAACAGTACTTCACGTTACCTCATGTTCATGGAGCGTCCTATGGCTACTTACCTGGCTCCTTCACGTCACCTTGGTATCAACGCTACTTATGAGAACCCCTATGTATGGGCTGCTGCTGGTGTATTTGGTCCCGAAGTTGAGGGCTCAGACATCCAGACACTCTCAGAGGATGCTAACAAGGCAGGTCAGAACGAAGGTCTGTCTTACACTGGTAAGCTTGTTCTCCGTCCCTTCGGTGGCAAGGGTGACTTCATGCTGCACTTAGGTGGTGCTGTTACTTACCGCATGCCCAAGACTTCGGCTGAAGAAGGTTACCGCTGTGTACGTTACAGCTCTCGTAACTCAACAAGTATCAACCGCAAGAAATATGTTGACACCGACGTAATCAATGGCGTTGACCACGAACTCGGTTGGACTGCCGAGCTCGCAGGTCTGTACAAGGGTCTCCGTTTCGAGACTGCTTACATCGCTCGTGGTGCTTACCTCGATCGCGCTGTAAACGACAAGGACACTCAGTGGTTCAGTGGTTGGTATGCTGAGGCTTCTTACCTGCTCTTCGGCGGTAAGCAGAACTATGACGCTGGTGGCGCTAAGTTCACCCGCATCGATCCGGGTAAAAAGTGGGGCGACCTCGAACTCGCACTTCGCTACCAGACTATCGACCTGAACTCTAAGGACTACTACGGTGGTGCATCAGGCATGTGGCAGGTAGGTCTTAACTTCTATCCTTGCCGCAACGTGAAGCTCGTTGCTAACTACGGCTATGTAGACAACGACCGTTATGCTAACGGTAAGGGCAAGCTCAACGTAGGTTACGATGCAGCTGGCAACCCCACCAAGGACTTCAGAAAGGTTGTTGACGCTAAGGGTAAGTCAGGTGTTGACTACCACCAGGTTACTTTCCGTGCACAGGTTGCTTTCTAATCCCATCAACAGTTAATCACTTAAATAGCTAAAATTCATAGATTATGAAAAAGATATTATCAATTGCGCTTCTCGCATGCGCACTCGCATTCAATTCATGTGTAGAGGATGCACCTTATCCCTATGCAACAATATCTACAGTAACCAACACTGTTGCTTATTCACAGGCCGACGAGGTAACTGTTGAGGCTACAGTATCGGCACTCGTTGAGGTAACAGAGGCTACTCTGTACTATGCAACCGATGGCAAGACTTTCAAGTCTGTTCCCATGACTAAGTCGGGCAAGAGCTATACAGGTGTTATCCCCGGCCAGCCCAAGGACACTGAGGTTACTTATTATGTAACTGTTGTAACCGAGGCAGGTAAGGAAACTAAGAGCTCAACACAAAGCTACGTTGTAGGTAAGGCTCCCGTTGACTATACTGGTCTCCAGCTCAACGAGATTAACGGTAACGACAAGTTCATCGAGCTGTACAATGCCGGTGACCACGATATCTATATGGGTGGCGTTGTTATTCAAAAGGACGGTAGCGCAAAATGGAGCGGTATTGAGAAGAACCTCAAGAAGGGTGAATACCTGCTGCTCTATAGCACCGACGTTCAAGCATCACACGACACTCATCCCACTGACCAGTTCTTTGACGGCGGTCTGTCAGCTAAGAAGGCTGTTTGCGTCACTCTGGTTAAGCCCGACGGCTCTGTAATCGAAGAGTTCAACCTCGCTACTTGCGTTAAGACTGCTCCCGCTTCTTACAGCAAGACTGCTGGCAAGTGGTACCACGACAAGGCAACTCCCGGTACAAAGAACAACGACGACACTTCTGATCCCGTTGAAGGTCTGAAATAATAACCCAAAAATAACTATAGTAAAATGGCAAAAGAAGAAATGAAGATTGGCGAGATCTCTAAGCCTCGCTTTGAATTCCGTAGTTTCGGTCAGTGCTTCTGCGACGCTCACAAGCGCATGGCACGTCTGTCAGTTCCTGTTCCCGAGAAGGTTTGGGAGCGTGAGAGCGATGAGATTTATATAATCTCTAACAAGAACGACATCAACAACACCAAGATTCGTGACGGTAAGATGGATATCAAGACCTACGTTCAGACTGTTGACGGCCTTGAGCAGTGGAATCCCCTCATGAAGGGTACATTCCCCATCAGCAAGGAAGTTCTCGAGAAGGAAGTGTTCCCCGCTTTCATGGTAGAGATGCCCGCCCTCGACAAGGACGAGTACACTTACGATGAGTTCATCGCTATGGTTAAGGCTAATCCCGACCTAGCAGCTGTGCGCGTTCACAAGCAGCGCTTCGGCTACATGGTTAACGACACTATCTGCGAGGTAGGCAACGTGCTTATCAACGGCGCTAAGGTTGTTACCATCAACTCAGAGTCAACCGAAATCGAAGACATCAAGAAGACTATCGCCGACGTAGGTCTCGAGGGCGTTGAGAACATCAACTACCTGCAGGCTATCAAGCGTGTCATCGGCATGTCTGACAAAACTCTTGCTAACTAACATTACTGTTTAATCTATAGTCGCGGGAAGCGTGCGCACCCCCGTTACGCTTCCCGCACTTTGTATAAAAAATCAATAAAATGGCACAGGAAATCGAAAGAAAGTTTCTCGTAAAGGGCGACTTCAAGGCCGAGGCTTTCAAGGAAACACGCATTACCCAGGGTTATCTTAGCTCAGTACCCGAGCGCACAGTTCGCGTACGCGTTAAGGGCGACAAGGGTTTCATCACCATCAAGGGCATTGGCAACGCCAGCGGCGCTGCACGCTTCGAGTGGGAGAAGGAAATCCCCGTTGAGGAAGTACGTTCACTTCTCGAACTCGCCGAGCCTGGTGTTATCGACAAGACCCGTTATCTGGTAAAGGCTGCCGACGGTGTTCACACCTTTGAGGTTGATGAATTCTACGGTGACAACGAAGGCCTTACTGTAGCCGAGGTTGAGCTCGCCGATGAGAACGAGGCATTTGACAAGCCCGCATGGCTGGGCGAGGAAGTTACTGGCGACCCCAAGTACTTCAACTCAATGCTCATGAAGAATCCCTACAAGAACTGGAAATAATCGCTCATTAAGAACAATTATTCTTAAACCATAATAATAAATCAGCACAAAATACAATGGCAACCGACAACGACGCTATCAAGACTGCAGCTCCCGAGGTATTTGATCCGCTCGATATGAATAACTATCGTGCCGAGAAGCTGCCTAAAATGGAAAAATCATCTTTTGAGAAATGGCTTGCGAGGCTTGGCGGCCCGTTGGCAATCTTGGCTTTTGTGCTGATTTATTTTCTTCCTATAGGCTTCATCGACAACCTGGACTTCGCTACTCTGGGCGAGTCGGCACTGAAGCGCCTTAAGGAACTCGGCGACGGAGGCGAGGGTGCATTCATCACCGCCAACCACGCCATGCTCGGTATCTTTGCCGCAGGTATCATCCTGTGGATTACCGAGGCTATCCCCAACTACATCACATCGCTCATCATCATCGCAGCGGTTGTGGTACTCGAGGTAACAAGCCAAAAGACAGCGTTGGCCCAGTTGGGTCACAACGTGATGTGGCTTAACATCCTGTCGTTTGTTCTCGCCAGCATGCTGGTAAAGACACGCTTTGCTAAACGCCTGGCGCTGGGCTTTGTAATCAAGTTTGGTAAGTCGGCCAAAGGCGTACTTTGGAGTTTCCTCATCATCAACATCATTCTCTCGCTCTTTATCAGCGCCACCACTGTCAAGGCCACCATCATGCTCCCCATCTTCATGGTAGTGTGTGCAATCTATGGTGCTTCTAAGGGCAACCGTAACAACTTCGGGCGCAACCTTGTGCTCCAAAACCTCTTCCAGGTGAACCTTGGCGCAAGCTCGTTCCTCACAGGTTCGGGTGCCAATCTGCTCGCTATCTCCCTTATTGTGGGCGCTACCGGCGCTTACACCAACATGAGCTTCGGCTATGCCGACTGGCTTATGGCAATCACTCCCGTGAGTCTTCTCATCCTTGTAATAGGTGTGCTCATGGGTATGTATGTGTTCTTCCCCATGAAGAAAGAAGAACAGGCTCCCCAAATCGAAGGTGGTCTTGACCGTCTGAAAGAAGAACTCACCGCCCTGGGCAAAATGAGTTTTGAGGAGTGGAAGGCTGTATCAATCTTCGTGCTCGTACTCTTCCTGTGGGTTACCAAGGGCACATTCCATAACATCGACGAAACCATCGTTGCCCTCATCGGCGCTATCCTTGCACTGCTGCCTACCATAGGCGTGGTGAAGTGGAACGATGTAGATATACCCTGGCACCTCATGCTCTTCTCGGCCGGTGCCTACACACTGGGCAGTGGCTTGAGTGCCACCGACCTCCCCAACACCATGGTTAATGCCGCACTCGACGGCATGGGCTTCGGTACCGACACCCCCTACTGGGTGCTCTACCTGCTCTTTACCGGCATCATGATGTTCTCGGCACTGGTGTTCCAGAGCAAGAACGTGCGTGTAATGGTATTCATTCCCATCGCTCTGGGCGTTGAGCAGCGCTATAACCTGCCGCCCATGTCTATTGCATTGCCCATGTGTATGCTCATTGAGCACGTTTATGTGCTTCCGTTCAACAGCAAGCCCGCAGCACTGCTTTATAACACCAACCACTACAGCATGGTCGACTCTTTCAAGTTCGGTTTCACCATGATGCTCATTTCATGGGCACTCGTTATTCTGTGGGGTGCTACCGGCCTGTGCTGGCAGGGCATTACTCCCGGTTTCTAATTTAGTATAAGAAATGATTGAGGTAGATACAAGGATTCACGACAAACACTCGATTGAGTTCAAGACGAGTTTTGTTACACGCAGGAAGCTCAAGGAGAACGACTTCTCGGCTTTCATGTGGTTCTTTGTGCCCTATAGCCTCGACATCAACAAGGAGACTTATCCCAAGAGCCAGTTCTACCAGGACATCAAGTCTAACATCAGGCTCATCACACCCAAGTTCCTGATGCGAGATATCGTTACTGGCGATGGGATTCCTTTCCAAAGGCTCACCAATGCATTCTCGAGCCTTGCATCGGCGCCCACACGCACTGCCAAACGCGAGTATGAGTACCAGATAAAGATGTTTGCAGCCATCACCCATAGCGCTGCACGCGATGCCGCCAACTATATCATGTCGGGCAAGCACAACGATGCCGATATCGAGGAACTGTGTACCGGTTTTGCCAACGAGTTTACTGCAGTACTGAATGAATACCGCGAGGCGCGCAGCATTATCAACCAGCCCACCATCACCGATGAGATGATGAGTTGCTATCGCTATGGCGACGAGTACATGAGTAACATGCTCATGTATTACGGCACATCGTTGCTCGACTTCCTGCTCAAGCGCACGGGCGGCAACGTGGCTAAAGCCGTGAAACTGATGCAGCAATGCATTGCCACCGAGAAGGCCTACCGCGAGTCGCGCAAGTATGCCAACATCAAGGTTGACGACCCCAACGGCGACCGTGACGTGGTGTACCGCCATCGTGTGCTCAAGAAATATGTCGACAGCGACCTCTTCCTCAATGTCCCCAAGAAAAAAGACGGCAAACTCGTGGAGCAGCTCTATCTGGGCATTGCTGCCGGACTTGCAATGATGTTTGCCACAGTGGTTAGCTTCACATTCCAGCAAAAGTTCGGAAACTTCACTCTCCCGTTCTTCATCGTGCTTGTAATCAGTTACATGATTAAAGACCGCATCAAGGAGTTGTCGCGTTACTACTTTGCCCATCGCATAGGCAGCAAGTTCTTTGACAACAAGGCGGAGATTCTCATCAAGGACGAGAAGATAGGCACCATCAAGGAGGGTATGGACTTTATCTCAAGCAAGAAACTGCCTGCCGACGTGAAGCGCGTGAGGTATACTAACCGACTGATGAAGGCCGAAAACCGCGTGAGCGACGAAAAGATATTGCTTTATCGCATGTCGGTGCACATCGACAGGGAGAAACTAAACGGCATGACACCCTACGAAACCGTGGGTATCAACGATATTATACGCTTCAATGTGGATACCATGCTCAAGAAGATGGACAACCCGCAGGAAGAGCGCCAGGTGATGAATGACGACGGCACCGTGAGCACTGTGATGTGTGACAAACTGTATTATGTCAATATCGTGCTTCAGTTCTCATTCGATGACATCACATCCTTGCGCCGTTATCGCGTGGCTATAAAGCGCGACGGCATAGAATCAATTACCGAAGTTAAGTAATTTATATATTTTGATGTTAGTAAATTCGGGCCCGCCGTGATGGCGGGCTTTACTTTTATAGTGATATGTCCGTTCAGAACTGCTTTGCAAAACCGTCGTCAAGCATCTGCACAGGTATAATCTGCTTCAACACTGTTGCAATGCTCTCGAGCACTTGCTTGCGCTCATAGTTGCTCCTTACATACAGCGATATGTGTCGTTGCGCCATTTCCTCAGGACGCACTTGGATTACGTTGCGGCGCTGTTCGTCGGTGAGGTAGCGCAAGTGCATGTGTGGTATCATGGTAGTGCCGCCCTCCAGGTCAACGAGGCGCACGAGTTGCTCAATGCTTGTTGCCTCATAGATGTGGCTGGCATTGGATTCTTCCTTGAAGTGGCTGAATGTGTTTTCGCGAAGGCTGAGCGCTTCTTTCATCACCCAAATAAAGCCGTTGCCGGCGGCATTGTTCTTGCCTGCCGATGAATATACCTCAATGGGCTCGGTGTAAAGCGGTATTTCCTTGATGCCCTTGCGCACGTTGCCGGCAATACCTATGCCGGCGTCGATGCTGCCGTCGAGCAGCGCATTGAGCACACTCGATAGTTTCATGTCCTTGATGAGCAACTGCACCTGTGGGAACTGCTGTGTGTAGCGGTTGATGAAATCGGGGAGGATATAGGGTGCGATTGTGGGACCAATGCTCAACTTCAGTTCGCCCGATGCACTGCCTTTCTCTTCGTCTACAACACTTTGTATGCGTGCAGCATTGGCGAGCGCTTTCTCGGCAAGCAGTATAACTTTTTCACCCGAGGTGGTGGGCGCTACAGTCTTGCTTGTACGCTCAAAGATGCGTATGCCGAGTTCATTCTCCAGTTTCATGAGCATGGCGCTGAGAGTGGGCTGTGTCACCGAGCAAGCGTCGGCAGCCTTGGCAAAGTTGCGGTACTTGTTCACCGCTACTACATATTTAAGTTGCTGAAGGGTCATGATGTGTTTGCTTTGGGTGTTTATTGCAGATGCAAAGTTACATCTATTTTATCTATAGACAAAATTTATAGTTGAAAAAATAGTGGGCCCGACACAGAGGTTGGGCCCACATCGGGGGAGTTATATAATTTCTGTAGCACGATTATTCCTTAGCGGGAGCATTGGTCTTGCCGGGATTCTGTCCGTGCATCTCCATGCGTGGACCTTTGCCCTTACCTTTGCCCCTGTCGTTGCCCATGCGTGGACCCTTACCGTCGCGACGGTCTTTTTCCCACTTCATGCGATCGGCCTTTTCACGCTCTTCGGCATAAACCTTCTTGATTTGGCGTGGGTTGAGGAAAGTGCGGAATTTCTTGTAGTACTTCTCGCGAACGTCGACCAGAGCACGGCTCATGGCAAACTGGTTCATGATTTCCTGTTCAACCTCGGCGTCGGTCTTGCGCTGCTTGTCCTTTTTCTTCATGTCCTTGGGGTTGTGCTTGGGACCGTATTTAGCGTAAACCTCGTGAGTCTCTTTGAGGTAGGCTTTGTAGGTCTCGACGAACTTGGCAGTTGTTGCGTCATCGAGTTCAAGTTTGTCGGCCATTGCCTGAGCGCGTCGCTGAGTCATCTGCTCGTGGTTAAACTGAGGCTTTTGGGGCTTCTTGTCGTCCTGGGCGTTGGTGCTGAAAGAGCATACCATAATCATGCCCATCATGATTGAATAGATAATTGACTTTTTCATAGTTGTGCGTATTTAAATATGTGTTAATAATTAGTTTCGGTGATATTGTCGCAGTAAAGGAACTCATCGCTGTTGTTGATGGCAACCCAGGTGTCGAGGTCCTCGTCGGTCATGTAGAGCTCGATTGAATCGTTCACCTCGTTGCTCGAAATGAGTTGTTGGTCGATGGGAGTAGCAGGCTTGAGTGCAATCAGGGTTGTCACTGCTACTGCCGCTGCGGCTGCTGCACCCATTACCCACTTGATGATGGTGGTGCGCTGTTGCTTGCGCTCGGCTTTGTCTACAGCATTGCCTATGTTGAGAGCCATTGTATCGAAGAACCCTTCGGGGACGGTAAATGGCATCTGTTTGCCCATTTTATCGAAATCGGTGCTCATATTTTTTGTATTTTTATGAATTTTGTATTCTCTATGGCCGATTACTCAACCATGTATTTTTTTACTTTCTCTTTAGCATTGTGGTAAACAACCTTGAGCGAATCGACGCTGCTGCCGGTAAGTTCGCTTATCTCCTCATAGGGAAGCTCGTCGTAGTAGCGCAGGTTGAATACTAATCGCTGGTGGTCGCTCAGTGAGAGTATCGCTTGCTGGAATCTCACCGCCATCTCGTTGTCATAGTCTACGTGGCTCGATTCCATGAGGCTGTCCATCAGTAGCATGCCGTCGTCGATGGTCGACATTGCGGTTTCGCGGCGGCTCTTTATGTGGCGCAGGCACTCGTTGGTGGCAATGCGGTAAATCCAAGTCTTGAGCGCGTTGGGATCTTTGAGCGAATCCAGTCCCTTGTATACCTTGATAAATGTTTCCTGCAACACGTCTTGCGCGTCCTCGTGAGCGACAACCATACGGCGTATGTGCCAGTATATTGTCTGCTGGTAGGTGGCAAGCACTTGCTCGAATGTGGGCAATGCTGCTTTGTCGCTATTTCGTTTAAACAGGTTCATTAATCTTGGCGTTTGCTATTTAGAACGATTGAAAGGGAAAAGGTTAATGGATGGTGCTTAGAGTTTTTGATTTTTTAACTACTCAAAAAAGTAACAATAGTTGCCAATTACTTGTAAAATGGACCATTTTTTATTATCCTCAAATCCGCAACTAA
>DCGA01000091.1:0-5236 GCA_002314465.1 bacterium UBA1790
ACCCTCGGCGTATTTGTTGGTGAGGCAGCTGCCCATGGCTTGCATTACCTGAGGGCTAACGAAGTTCTCGCTCGCGATGAGCTCGATACCTTGCTGCTGACGCTGTCTTTCTTTCTCGATGATGTCAAATAATAATTTGTCTTGTTCCATATTAGAATTTAATGTTGTATAGAAGGTTATTGTGCAAAGGTAGTACAAATAAACCCTCTAAGCAAGTTTTTATTTCGTTTTTTTCTTACGCACTGTCCATCCGAAGTGACCCAATTCTTCGCCCAGCGTGTAATAGTGTCCGTGACAGTAGGTTATAAGGTCGGCTTTCTTCAGGTCAAGTGCTCCGGTTTCGGGGTCGAGGTATTTTTCGTCGACGATGACGTTGACCACCTCGGCAAGGAACATATCGTGTGTGCCCAGGCGTAGGATGTCGCGCACGCGGCACTCAATGCTAAGCGGTGCCTCCTCGATGTAGGGCGCATCTACCGTGCGACCCTTTACCGGGGTGAGTTTCATCTCCTCCCACTTGTTGCAGTCGCGTCCCGAGCGCACTCCGCACCAGTCGGTGGCGCGTGCCAGGGCTCGGTTGGTGAGGTTGAGCGTAAAAGCCATGTTTTTCTCCACGATGTCGTGGCTGTGGCGCTCGCGGCGTATCGACACGTAGGTCATCGCCGGGTCGCTGCATATTGTACCCGTCCATGCAGCGGTAAACATGTTATACTCTTCGGGCGTAGAACCGCAACTCACCAGCAGTGCCGGCAAGGGGTAAACCATTGTGCCCGGTCTCCAGTTCTGTTTCATTTAAGGGTGATTTCTTTCTGGTGAACTGTGCACTCGCAGTGGTGGCAGCGCAGAGTGATATTGCTGCGGTCAACCACATGGAAGTGGGTGCGCATGGGCTCGTTGTTGCTTATGCACTTGGGGTTGTTGCACTTCACGATATTGAACAGTTCATCGGGTACCTCAACCTCATGCTTGTCTACCACCTCGTAGTCGCGAATCACGTTGATTATTGCGGTGGGAGCAATCACGGCGATGCGGTTGAGTGTTTCCTCGGGGAAGGTTACGTCGGCAATCTTGATGATGCCTTTCTTGCCCATGTGCACGCTGTCGAGGTTAAAGCCTATGGTGATGCTGTTGGGCAGGTCTTTGAGGCCGAGCAGGGTTACTACCTTAAATAATGACTCGCTGGGAATATGGTCAATTACGGTGCCGTTCTTCAGTGCGGCTACTGCAAGTTCTTTCTTTTCCATTTTAATAAAGCGTTATACTTTTTAATACATATCAACCTTCGATACCGAGTGCTCGGCATATAATCGCCTGGCGTGCAAACAAGCCGTTCTTTGCCTGCTGGAAGTAGTAAGCCTTGGGGCTGTCGTCCACGTCTTGGGTAATCTCGGTGATGCGGGGCAGCGGGTGCAGCACGCGCAGGTTGTCCTTGCTGTTGTCGAGCATAGATGCACGCAGGGTGTAAAGGCTCTTCACACGCTCATATTCCATGAGGTCGCTGAAGCGTTCGCGCTGCACGCGTGTCATGTACAGGATATCGGTTTGGTTGATGATGTCCTCGTCAAACTCGGTGGTCTCGGTGTATTTGATGCCCAGTTTGTCGCAGAAGTCCTTGTACTGCTTGGGCATCTTCAGTTCGTCGCAAGCCACAAAGTTGAAAGTGGGGTTGAAGTATTGCATTGCCTCGAGCAGAGAGTGTACTGTGCGGCCATACTTGAGGTCGCCCACCATAGTGATTGTAAGGTCGTTGAGACGGCCTTGTGTCTTGTAGATGCTATAGAGGTCGAGCATAGTCTGTGAGGGATGCTGGTTGGCTCCGTCACCGGCATTGATGATGGGCACAGGCGAAATCTCGCTTGCATAGCGTGCAGCGCCTTCCAGGTAGTGGCGCATCACGATAAGGTCGGCATAGTTGCTCACCATCATGATAGTATCCTTGAGTGTCTCGCCCTTGCTCTGGCTACTGGTCTTTGCGTCGCTAAAGCCTATCACACGGCCGCCCAGGCGGTTTACTGCGGTTTCAAAACTCAGGCGGGTACGTGTTGAGGGTTCAAAGAACAGCGTTGCGACAACCTTACCCTCGAGAAGGCGCTGGTTGGGCTGTTTTTCAAACTCTCCCGCTCTTTCAAGCAAGGCCAGAATCTCCTCCTTGCTCAGGTCCGAAATTGATACTAAACTCTTTGTCATCGTCTTATTGTATATTTACGTTATAGCAATAAAAAAAAGCCAATCACAACACAATGGTTGGGATAGGCTTCACTCTCTGCGACTACGATGCGGCTGCGGGCAGCGCTGAGGCTGCATGCAGATGTGAGCAGTTAACTCACTGTAGCCAGTATGAAACGCGAATGTTTTCATAACACTGCAAAGGTACAAAAAAATCTGTTATCTCACGACATCTTATGGCAAAAAGAATGCAAACGGGCTTTATATTGGTTGATAAAAGTACACGGGGCAACCTTGAGTGGTTGTCCCGTGACTATTGTGTGTGTGATTGGTTTTATTTTCCTCCGTACATTGCCATTATCTCGCACATTCCCATCTTGAAGAACATGTGATAACGGTCAATCATTTCGGGTGTGTCGTTCTCGAGTAGGCGCAGCATTTCCACAGCAAAGTCGAGGTAGCCTGTGCCGTTGGCAGTGACGATGTTGCCGTCGGTTACAGCCTGTGCGTTTACATATCCTGCCTCGTTGGTGTAGTTGTCACCGCCCCACAGTTTCAGTTGGTCAAGTCCGTTGCCGGTGTGCTTGATGCCGTTAAGGAACCCCTTGGAAGCCATCCACGATGCGGCATTGCATATTGCTCCCACGGGTACTCCGCGCATGACGGCATTGGCAACTATGGTCGTAACCTTGTCGGCATTGGGAGCCTGCCAACCGTAACCGCCTATCAGTACTATGGCGGCGTAGTCGGCGGGAATGGTGTCGAATGTGTAGTCGGGCATCATCTTGAAGCCGCTTATGGAGTTGACGGGCGCCATGGTGGCGGCAACAATCTTGTTGGCATACTTGGGATTCTGGCGCAGACCCACCTCATCGGTAGTTATGGCTTGGGCCAGAAAAGGTATCTCGTGGTCGGCATAGTTGTCGAGCAGTATGTATAGAATCTCCTTCATCATTTATTTTTTGCAATAGTTGTCAATGATGTATTTCCATGCGGCATCTTTATCGGTGAGGTCGAGTTTCACGTCGGGCTCCAGGGTTGCGTCCTCTTCTACAGTCTTGTCGGGGCGAACGAAGTACTTGCTGCTTATTGTGCCCACAATGTTGGTGTTGGGGAGGCGGTAGGGTAAGATTTCGCCGTAGTGCGAGGGAGAATAGGTTGATGTTGCGCCTATGATAGTGCCTATGTTGTTGTCGCGCGCCATGGTCATGAGCATGCCGGCGCTGCTATAGGTCTTGGCACTCTGAACGAACACCACCTTGCCCTCATATACCTTGGGCTGCACGAAACTTGCATCGGGTTTGCCCTGTGGCATGGGGTATAGTTCGTCTATGTGTCCGTCGCCCTCCCAACTCTTCTTGGCAATGGCGATACGGGGGTTGAATGTTCCCATAAAGTTGGAGAAACGTATGAAAGATGAGAACTGCTTCATGTCGGCATATGCCTTGAGGTGAATGAGTAACTCATCGCACAGCATGCTGCTTCCGCCGTTGTTGTATTGTGCGTCGACAACAAGTGTCTTGATGCCAAGTGAGTCGATCTTGCCGAACATCTCGTCGAGCATCATGTCCCAGCGGGGGAGTGCCTCGTTGCGCATGGTGCGTGCGTCGACACACTGGTTAAACTGCAGGTAGCACAGCGAGTGCTCGGCTACGATTTCGTAGTGGAACAAGTCGTCCTTGCGCGACATGATGTGGTCGCCCTTCTCGCTTTCGGCTTCTTTGGCCATCTCGGCGGCCTTCTTTGCCTTGAGTTCGGCAAGTCGTGTGAGGTCTATCACGTCGGTGTGCTTGTCGTGCAGTCGTCCGATGGTGTTAACGAGAATCTTCACAAAGTCGGAGTCACTCTGGCACTTGCCGCACTCGGCGAGCAGCGCGTCTTGCTTAGCCATGAGCGAATCCCTGCGTTCTTTCTTAATATAATAAGGATGAGTGTCGGCAAGCATGTCGACAAAAAGCATCACGTCCTTCTGATACTTGTTCCCGTTAGTGTATTTTTGGTTTGTTTGGAACACCGAGTCGTTAAGAGCCTTGAATTGTTCCAGAGTTTGTGCGTGTGAAATGGTGAAACACATCACCATGAGTGTAATAAAAAATTTTTTCATCTCTTTAATATTGTTTGTGGGTGCAAAGGTACTGTAATATCCGTTGATGGGTTTGTAAAAAAAAGACATTATACAATCCCTCCTGCAAAAAACATACCAAAACAGGACAAATCGTATTATGCGATTTGCCCTGTACCATTGCATTCTAAGTATTGTTTCAGCTTATCTGTGACCAGTTAAGCTGTTTGTTGAACAGTTCATGGATGTGGCGGTCCATCATTTTGCCCTCGGGGGTTGACAAGTCGGGATCGTTGCGCAGCACGGCCTCGGCATCGTCGCGCGCCATCTGCAGTATCTGTCCGTCTTGTGCGAGGTTAGAAATCTTGAGATTGAATGCCACACCGCTCTGTTGGGTGCCTTCCATGTCGCCGGGACCGCGCAGTTTCATGTCTTCCTCGGCAATCACAAAGCCGTCGTTGGTCTTTGTCATCACTTCAAGGCGATGGCGGGTGTCGCGCCCCAGTTCGTGCTTGGTCATGAGGATGCAGTAAGACTGGTCGGCTCCACGGCCTACGCGTCCGCGCAACTGGTGCAACTGCGACAGACCGAATCGCTCGGCGTTCTCTATCACCATCACGCTGGCATTAGGCACGTTTACTCCCACCTCAATGACAGTCGTGGCAACAAGTATCTGCGTCTTACCTTGCACAAACTTCTGCATCTCCTCTTCTTTCTCTGCTGGCTTCATCTTGCCATGCACCTTGCTGAGCCGGAAGTCGGGAAATACCTGGCAGAGTTTCTCGTAGCCCTGCTCAAGATCCTGCAGGTCCATTTTCTCACTTTCCTTAATAAGTGGATAGACGATGTACACCTGCCTGCCAAGTCCTATCTGCTGTCGGATGGCATTGTAAAGAGAAACAGTCTGGTCGTCGTATTTGTGCACTGTGTTAATAGGCTTGCGGCCAGGAGGCAGCTCGTCGATAACCGAGACCTCAAGGTCGCCATATACGGTCATTGCCAAGGTTC
>DCGA01000091.1:5320-5637 GCA_002314465.1 bacterium UBA1790
GTTCCATTGTCGTTGTTGATATCTGAAACATATCCATTGGAGGATAGTGGCCCCTTACCCCATAACTTTGCTCGTTGTGCCACACCGAATCTATGCTGCTCGTCAATGACGGCAAGTCCGAGATTGCGGAATTTTACGGTATCCTCAATGACGGCATGTGTTCCGACGATGATGTTGACAGTCCCATCGGCTATGCCCTCCAACACCTGCTTGCGGCGTTTTCCCTTGACAGTACCAGTCAGTAGTTCCACTCTCAACGGCATCCCTTGCAGGAAGTGGCAGATGGTGTCAAGGTGTTGTTCGGCAAGTATTTCCGT
>DCGA01000091.1:5742-5901 GCA_002314465.1 bacterium UBA1790
TACTAGAGTCTTTCCTGAGCCGACATCACCCTGCAGCAGTCTGTTCATCTGCTTGCCAGAGCCCATGTCTGCATATATCTCCTTGACGACGCGTTTCTGTGCACCTGTCAGTTCGAACTTTAGATTGTTGTTGTAGAAAAAATGAAACGGCTCGCCAAC
>DCGA01000082.1:0-6111 GCA_002314465.1 bacterium UBA1790
GGTCAACGTGACCCATAACGGTAACAACGGGGGGACGAGACTCAAGGTCTTCGGGCTTGTCGTCCTCTTCCTGGATAGCCTCTACTACCTCGGCGCTTGCATACTCGGTCTGGAAGCCGAATTCCTCGGCAACGATATTGATAGTCTCGGCGTCAAGACGCTGGTTGATAGATACCATGATACCCAGTGCCATGCAAGTGCCAATAACCTTGATGACGGGTACGTCCATCATTGATGCCAAGTCGTTAGCTGTAACGAACTCGGTGAGCTTGAGTACCTTGCGGTCGGCAGCTGCCATTGCAGCAACCTCGCGCTCTTCTTCGCGCACTGCGTCGCGTTTTTCCTTGCGGTACTTAGCGCCCTTCTTGTTCTTCTTCTCGGTGAGGCGTGCGAGCGTCTCCTTGATTTGACGCTGTACGTCTTCCTCGCTTACCTCGGGCTTGAACGGGCGTTTAGCCTTCTTGTCCTTGCGGCTTTGCTGGTTGCCGCCCTGGTTGTTGTTGCCGCCCTGGCCGCCACCGTTGTTCTTCTTGCCGCCGCCGTTCTGTCCGTTTTGGTTCTGGATCATAGCGCCGCTGCGCTCGATATCGACCTTCTCCTTGCCTATGCGCTTGCGTTTCTTGCGTGCGCCCTCGGCAGCCTTTTCCTTGGCGATGCGCTCCTTGCGCTTCTCCTCCTTGCTTTTGGGCTTGGGACGGGTGTTGGTGTTGATGGCGTTAAGGTCGATTTTGCCAACGATGGTGAGCTTTGCCGCGGGAGTCTCGGGCTTGAGCGAGATAGTCTCGGCCTCGGCGGGAGCTTCGGGAGCCTCTTCCTTAGCGGGAGCGGGCTCTTCCTTCTTGGGCTCAGCCTTGGCGGGAGCGGGCTCTTTTTTAGGCTCGGGCTCCTTCTTGGGCTCTTCTTTCTTGGGTTCGGGCTTCACCTCGGGTTCTACGGCCTTGGGCTGCTCTTCCTTCTTGGGCTCAGCCTTAACGGGAGCAGGTTCCTGCTTGGGCTCGGCGGGCTTGGCGGGTTCCTCAGCCTTCTTGGGCTCAGCCTTGGCGGGAGCGGGCTCTTCCTTCTTGGCATTGTTGCCGTCGAGGTCGATTTTGCCAATGATTTTGTGCTTCTGTCCGGGAATCTCGGTTGTGATATCCTCGACTACTTTCTGCTCTTTGCCCTTGTCCTTACCTTTCTGGCGCTCCTTAATGGCGTCTTCGGCCTTGAGACGCTGTTCCATGTCGGGACGGAATTCCTTGATGAGCATTTGGTATACATCGTCGGCGATACGAGCGTTTACGCCCGGATCAACAGCGATGCTTTTCTTCTCGAGGAACTCGCGAATGGTCTCGGCGCCTACGTTTAATTCTTTAATTGCTTTACTTATCTTTATTGGCATAAATTTTTATTAAGTAACCGTTATTATTTTCTTTCTTGCAGCTATGTGTGCCTGCATCATGAGCAGCCGCCAGCAGGCTCCGCGCTCTACACTGGCGCGGTGTGGTAGGGGATTACTCCTCGTCGAACTCGGCGCGGATAACCTGGAACACCTCGTCGACGGTGTCTTCCTCGAGGTCGGCCTTCTCAACGATTTCGGCGGGTTCGGCCTTGAGCAGTTGCTTAGCGGTTGAGTAACCTGCGTTCTTGATAGCATCGATAACCCAAGCGTCGATTTCGTCCTTGAACTCATCCAGATAGATGTCGTCAACATCGTTGTCGGTGTCGCGGTATACATCGATTTCATAGCCGGTGAGCTGTGAAGCGAGCTTGATGTTGAGGCCCTTGCTGCCGATAGCCAGAGAAATCTCCTCGGGGCGTACGAATACCTCGGCATGCTTGGTCTCGGGATCGAGGCGGATGCTGGTAATCTTGGCGGGGCTCAGGGCGCGCTGCATGAGCAGTGAGTCGTTGCTGGTGTAGGGGATTACATCGATGTTCTCGTTGCGCAGCTCGCGCACGATGCCGTGGATGCGTCCACCCTTAACGCCTACGCAAGCGCCTACGGGGTCAATGCGGTCGTCATAGCTCTCAACAGCAATCTTGGCGCGTACGCCGGGGATGCGTGCTACCGAGCGGATAACGATGAGGCCGTCGTGAATCTCGGGAACCTCGCGCTCGAAGAGGCGGCGCAGGAACTCCTCGCTGGTGCGCGACACGATTACCTTGGGGTTGTTGTTGGTGTTATCTACACGGTGGATAACTGCCAGCACTGTGTCGCCCTTGCGGTACATGTCGGAGGGAATCTGCTGGTCCTTGGGAAGAAGCATCTCGTTCTTCTCATCGTCCATGAGCAGTACCTCGCGTTTCCACAGCTGGTAAACCTCGGCCGATACGAGTTCGCCCTCGAGGTTCTTGAATTTATTGTAGATAGCGTCCTTCTGCAGGTCCAGAATCTTGCTCGCAAGTGTCTGGCGCAGGTTAAGGATGGCGCGGCGGCCAAACTTAGCGAAGTCAATCTTGCGGGTGTGCTCCTCGCCAACCTCGCAGTCGGGGTCGTCGTCGGCTTGTGCCTCGCTCAGGCTGATCTCCTTGTTGGGATTCTCTACCTGTCCGTCGGGAACTACCTCAAGGTTCTGATAAATCTCACAGTCGCCCTTGTCGGGGTTGACGATTACGTCGAAGTTGTCGTCGTTGCCAAACATCTTGGCAAGCACGCTGCGGAACGATTCCTCCATCACGCTGATGAGCGTGGTCTTGTCGATCTTCTTGGTTTCGTTAAAGAGATCGAATTGATCCTGCATGTTGACAGTTTCTTCTTTTTTCTTTGCCATAATTCTAAATTAGAACTTTATTATGATTTTTGTATATTTAATTTCGTTGTACTTGAGCACGGTGTCCATCATCACCATCTCGGGGCGTTTCTTGCCCTCTACCTTCACCTTGGTGGGGATAGTGACTGTGAAGCCCTCGTCGTCGCATGCGCTCAGGGTTCCCTTGAGCTTGCGGCCGTCGGCGGTGAGCACCTCGGCCTCTTCGCCCAGGTTCTTCTCATACTGGCGCGGAACCAGCAGCGGCGATGTGATGCCATAAGAGCCCACGGTGAGTTCATAGTCTTCCACGTCGCGGTCAAATGCATCGAGCACCGCGTTGTTCACCATCACGCAGTCGTCAATGTTGATGTCGCCCATGCTGTCGAGTGCCACGTCGATGATGTTGTCACGGCTCACTTTTACCTCTACAAGGAACATATCGGTTCCCTCAAGGGCATCGTTGATGACCTGAGTGAGTGCTGTCTTGTCTATCATGTTGTTTCTAATAAGTGTTATCGAGAATATATAATAAAAACGAGGAAGCACCTGCCCCCTCTCTCGATTGCATTGCAAAGTTACTCATTTTGCGCGACTTGTGCAACTCGCGACCCTCGCGCGCGATTAGTATTCTTTATTATAATATAAGATTTATATTTTTTTAACATAGTAATAATGGTAGGGATAGGGTGTAATGGGTGGTGCAACTGCGTTGCCGACGGCGCGGGGGCGTTGTCCCTACATGGTTTGGGTGACAACTGGGAGTGTGCCGATGTAGCGGCGCTCTTGTTGCAACGCTCGTCTTATCCCATACCTAAAGGCATGGGTTTGATGATACGTCATTGATTCCAGCCATATCGTCGGCATTCGCCTCCTGCATGGCTGGCTACAGTATCTCATCCCTAACGGGATGTATACGCCCTGCGGTCGCTGCGGACGACGCCCCTGCGTCGTCCCTACAAGGTTTGGATTTCTCCTCTTAACCCATTAACCTCTTAACCTCTTAACCCATTAACCCATTAACCTTTTATAGCAAAAAAGGCATCGCGCCGGCGGGGTGCTGGCGCGATGTGGTGTTAGGATTGTCCCAGTTACAGGGTAACGGGGGAATCTGTGTTAGGGGTTGGTTACTTGATTTCCTGGCCCATGATGTTGTAGCGGGTGTTGCCCTTAACGATGATTACCTGGCCGTTCTCGATAACCTTGTAGGTGCTCTCGCTTGCTACCTTCACGTCGTCGATGCCGGTAGTTGAGCTAACGAAGAATGCGGGCCAGAATGTCTGGGTGTATACATTGCCACTGGGATCCTCGAGTACAACCTTAAGGTCATACCAGTTGTCTTCGCCCGAAATGCGAGCAGTAGATGCGCGATAGAAGTAACCAAACGCGGGCATTGTGAATGCCTCGGGAACCTCGTTTACTTCGAGTTCGTTCCACTCTTCGCTCTCGTGAACAGCATAGAGAACCTTTACGCTTGCAATTGTTGAGCAGTCATACCAGCGGTTGGCTGCAACAGATGCGTCGTGATGGTATTTCCAGTCGGCGGCTGCAAACTCGATAAGGCCGTTTTCGGCGCCCTCAAATGTATCGGTAATCTTGCCATCGGTAGTGATGGTGCGGAGTGCTTGTACTGTGGGAGCTGCATAGTCTTCGGTGCCGATTGCATGGTTGTGAAGAACAAGTTCACTCTTTGCGGTCATGTCGCCGGCAGTTGCGTTTTCTTGTGTATAAGTAAAGTTGGTGAAATCACCATCGGCAACATTCTTTGAAACACAAGTGTTGATACCAGACTCAATGATTTCGCCATGACGGCCAACGTAAACGCGGAGTTTGCTTGACTTTCCGTCATAATCCTTGGGCTTGATGCAAAGGAGTTGTGCATAAGCGCCACCAAATACGTAGGGGTATTTATCGTCGTAAGACAAAACGGGATGACCGGGATAAACCTTAGAAACACCACCGCCTACGGGGATTACAAGACCGTCGAGCAAGTCGAAACCATAGTATACGAAGTTCAAGCCCTGAGTCTTGTTACCTGCAACAGGAACACCAATGATGTGCTTATATTGACCTGTTACGAGGATGTCGCCCATGAGAGCACTACACTGTGCTGCAAAGCCTTGCTTGTTTTCGGGTTCAGCGAGGTCAACATAGAATTCGTTTACATAATCACTCAGGATTATTGCCTTATATTCGTTCTTTGCGCTGATGAGGATATCGCCATTATAAGAGCAGATAACACGATGTGCGCAAATGTGTGAGTTGGGCTCACCTTCACCCTTAGGTGTGGGCTTGAATTGCTGTGTGTACAGTTTGAGGTCTTCGGGGTTGTTGCTTACGCTTGCGGCAGCGCTCAAAGAAGTCTCGGGGAACTTGATGAAGTAGAACTTGTTGTTAATGAGTGACTTCATGTTAGTTGTGTGCAAGATTGAGAAGCGGTCGCTAACCTTGTTCACATAGTAGTCAACATTGTAGCCCTTAACGCGATATGTACCACCGATTACAGTGTGTATCACGCCATATTCCTTAAGAGCAAAGAAGGTGTAGCTGCGGTAGCTTGTACAGTTTCCGGCCTCGGCTACTGCTCCGTTCTCATATTGGTCGAGGGTTAACTTTGTGCCTTCCTCGTTCAAGTTGTTGAATTGAATGGGAATTGTTGCTTCGCTTACATCAAATGAAAGAGTTGTGTCCTTGTCGATAACAACCTTCTCCTTGAATACTACATAGTTGCCTACGGGGCTGCCTTTGAACAATGCGTGCATGTCGTAGGTGCCTGTGGGAACAGCTGTAGTGAATGTTGCGCTTGCGCCCTTGTCAAGGGCAACCACCTTTTGCTCGGCATTGTAAATTGTAATACCTTGAGGTGTGTGGTTGTTGGCATTGTAAACATAGTTGAATGTTACGTTTACAGTTGCGTTGGTCTTAACGCGGTGAGCATTGAATGTGTTTTGAACATTTTGAGATGGGATGTAGAGCTCCACATTCTCATCGGCGGGAAGTTGCACATCCTTTGAATAGTCAGTGACAACTTGCGCGTTAATACTCATTGGCATTGACAATGCCAAGAGACCCAGTGTAAGTAAATTGTACCTCATAATAAATTTATTTTATATGAATAATATATATAACAAGCGTGTGGGGAGGGGTTGTCCAACCTCTGGGTTGCATAATCATTATGCATTTATGCAAAATTACAATATTTGCATTGGTTAACAAAATACCCCCCCATTTTTTAAATATATTAACATTATGCTTTTTATTTCACCATTTGCCAGCCGGGAAACAACACGCCCCGCCTTGTGGTGAAGGCGGGGCGTTGTATCATGGTGAGGGAACGGGCGTTCCCTCACGGGTGGGGAATTGGTTACTTGATTTCCTGGCCCAT
>DCGA01000082.1:6158-6923 GCA_002314465.1 bacterium UBA1790
CCTGGCCGTTCTCGATAACCTTGTATGTGCTCTCGTTTGCTACCTTCACGTCGTCGATGCTTGTGGGCTGTGCGCCAACGATGTTCTGGAAGTCTTTCCATACGTCAGCACCCTGGTATGCCTGAACGCTCTCGGCGGGAACGGTGAGTGTAGCGTTTGAGTAAACAGCTGCGTTGAATGCACCGCTAATTGTGGGAGGATTAACAGCCATAACCTTCACGCTTGTAATCTTAGCACACTGGCTGAAGGCGGGGTTAGCGATATCGGTAGTCGATTCGGGCAGTTCCACATTGGTAAGTGCTGAGCAAGCTGCAAATGCAAGGTTCTCGGTGGTCTTGAGGCCGCTCTCAGAGATGAAGTCGGTGATGGGAGCATAGCGCAATGCCTGCTGGCCTACTACCTCGGCGCCGGGTTGCATTACCATAACCTTGTCTTCGCGTGCGGTGGGATAGCTCACGAGGCGATAGGGCTTGCCGTCCTTGGTTTCATACAGACAACCGTCGTAGGCTCCATAGTTGGCAGCGCCCTCGGCAACCTTGATTTCGGTGAGCTTGGTGCAGTTAACGAAGGGGTTGACGTCGCAGGTCACGAGCGATGCGGGAACTGTAACGTCGGTGAGGCCTGTGCAGTTGAAGAAGGGAGTTCCGTACATTTCTTTCAATGCGGGGAATGCGGGCATCTGCTTGAGTGCGTTGTCGCGGATGAACGCTGCGTTCTCGATAACTTCAACCTTGTCGCCGCCGGTGATGGTTGCGAGGAATGTCA
>DCGA01000196.1:0-3465 GCA_002314465.1 bacterium UBA1790
CCGGTGAGAATCATCACCGAGGTGGAAATCATATTGAGAATCATCTTCTCGGCAGTGCCGGACTTCATCCTGGTGCTGCCGGTGACGAACTCCGGACCCACGAGCGCCACAATCGGGCATTCGCATTCGGCCGCGAGGGCAGTGCCTTCGTTGCAGCAGATGCAGGATGTGAGCATCCCGATGGTGCGGGCGTATTTGACGGCGGCAATGACATACTGCGCGCCGCCGCTGGCCGAAAGGCCTATCAGCGTGTCGTCAGGTGTGGGGGAGAAGGCCTTGAGGTCTTCGACCGCCTGCTGCGGGTCGTCCTCGGCGCCTTCGACGGCGTTGCGCAGCGCCGTGTCGCCGCCTGCGATAAGGCCGATGAATTTGCCGCTCACGCCGTAGGTCGGCGGGATTTCGGAGGCGTCGACCACGCCGAGGCGGCCGCTGGTGCCGGCGCCCATATAGAAGACGCGGCCGCCGCGGGCGACGATGCGCGTGACGAGCTCTTCGATCTGCGGAATGGCCTTTTCGATGGCCTGCGGGACCGATTTGTCTTCATTATTAATCCCCACGAGAATCTCTCGTGGGGACATTTTATCTAAAGAAGAATAATGTGAATTTTCCTCTGTGGTATTCATTGCGGATTACTCCCACTCGATTGTTGCAGGTGGTTTGGACGAGATGTCGTAGCAGACTCGGTTGACCCCCTTGACGCCGCGTATGATGTCGTTGGAAACCTCTGCGAGGAATGAGTGCGGCAGGTCGGCCCAGTCGGCCGTCATCGCGTCGGAACTTGTGACGGCGCGGAGGACGACGGCGCGCTCGTATGTGCGTTCGTCACCCATCACTCCGACGGTCTTGTTCGGCAGCAGGATGACGCCTGCCTGCCATACCTTGTCGTACAGGTCGTATTTGCGGAGCGCGTTGATGAAGATGGCGTCTGCGTCCTGGAGGATGCGCACGCTCTCCTTGTCGATGGCGCCGAGGATGCGGATGGAAAGGCCCGGACCCGGGAACGGGTGGCGGAAAATCAGCTCGCGCGGAATGCCGAGCTGCAGGCCGACCTCGCGCACCTCATCCTTGAAGAGCCACTTGAGCGGCTCGCAGAGCTTGAGGTTCATCTCTTCAGGCAGGCCGCCGACATTGTGGTGGCTCTTGATGGTTTTGCCCGTGATATTGAGACTCTCGATGCGGTCAGGGTAGATGGTGCCCTGCGCGAGCCATTTGACATCCTTTATCTTGAGCGCCTCTTCGTTGAATGTCTCGACGAAGAGACGGCCGATGATTTTTCTCTTCTGCTCAGGGTCGGTGACGCCTTCGAGCTCTGCGTAGAACTTGTCGCTGGCATCGACTCCGATGATGTGAACGCCCATTCCGGAATAGTTGCGGATGACCGATTCGTACTCGTCCTTGCGGAGCAGGCCGTGGTTGACGAAGATGCAGGTGAGGTTGTCGCCGATGGCCTTTGAGAGGAGCACTGCGGCTACCGACGAATCGACGCCGCCGCTCAGGCCGAGGACCACCTTGTCGTTGCCGAGCTCTGCCTGGAGCTCAGCGATGGTGCTCTTGACGAAAGACTCCGGGCTCCACTCCTGGCGGCTGCCGCAGATGCCTACGACAAAGTTTTCGAGGAGCTTCTTGCCGTCTGTGGTGTGGAATACCTCCGGGTGGAACTGGACGGCCCAGATGGGTTCCGTTTCCGACTCGTATGCTGCGAAATGGACATCTTCGGTGGAAGCGATGCGCTTGAATCCCTGCGGAATGGCAGTGATGGTGTCGCCGTGGCTCATCCACACCTGGCTGTTGTCGTCGAAACCCTTGAACAGGGGGCAACTCTTGTCGATGGTGGTGAGATTCTGGCGGCCATACTCGCGGCTGCCTGCAGGCTCCACGTTACCGCCGTTGGTATAGGCGATGTACTGTGCGCCGTAGCAGATGCCCAGGATAGGATACTTACCCCTGATTACGCTGAGGTCGGCCTTGAAAGCCTTCTCGTCGTAAACCGAGAAAGGTGAACCTGAGAGGATTACGCCTATAACCTCAGGGTCATCAATCGGAAACTTGTTGTAGGGGAGGATTTCGCAATACATGTTCAGTTCACGCACGCGACGACCTATGAGCTGGGTGGTCTGTGAACCGAAGTCAAGAATGATAATCTTTTGCTGCATGAGAGTGTAAAAGATAGAGTTTGTAAAGTGATACAAAGTTACTCATTTTTCACGATACCACAAAGGAGATAATACTAAATGGTGAAAGTTTTACACCATTGTTTCACTTTTTGTGATGTGTATTGCAGTCATGTCGCAATAAATCACTAACTTTGCACCGCTTTACTTTGCGCACGTGTGCGCGAAGAGTTTTTACATGTGAATAAAACAATACGAGATATGTCAATAGATACAATTCTATCACAAGCCACCGCACAGGCGGTAAAGGCTCTGTACGGCGTTGATTTTCCCGCCGAGAAGATCGTTCCCCAGGCTACCCGCAAGGAGTTTGAGGGCAACCTTACCATCGTGGTGTTCCCCTTCCTCAAGGCTTCGCACAAGGCTCCCGATGCTACTGCACAGGAGATGGGCGAGTACATGCAGGCCAACTGCGACGCAGTGGAGAAGTTCAACGTTATCAAGGGCTTCCTCAACATCACCATCCGTCCCACTTTCTGGACCAGTATCCTCAATCACATCGCATCTGAGCCCAACTTTGGCTTTGTGCCTGTGACCGATGATAGCCAGCTTGTGATGATTGAGTACTCATCGCCCAACACCAACAAGCCCCTTCACCTGGGTCACGTGCGTAACAACCTGCTCGGTTACAGCCTTTCACGCATCATGGAGGCTTGCGGTAACAAGGTTGTGAAGACCAATATCGTTAACGACCGCGGTATCCACATCTGCAAGTCTATGCTCGCATGGCTCAAGTGGGGTAACGGAGTTACTCCCGAGAAGGTGGGCAAGAAGGGCGACCACCTCATCGGTGACTTCTATGTGGCATTTGACAAGCACTACAAGGCCGAGCTCAAGGAACTCATGGCTCAGGGCATGACCGAGGAAGAGGCCGAGAAGAACTCTACACTCATGCAGGAGGCTCGCGCAATGCTCAAGCGCTGGGAAGACGGCGACAAGGAAGTGCGCTCGCTGTGGAGCATGATGAACGAGTGGGTATATGCTGGTTTTGACGAGACCTACAAGCGCATGGGCGTAAGTTTCGATAAGATATACTACGAGAGCAACACTTACCTTGAGGGTAAGGAGAAGGTAGAGGAAGGTCTCGAAAAGGGTATCTTCTACCGCAAGGAGGACAACTCTGTTTGGGCCGATCTCACTGGCGACGGCCTTGACCACAAGTTGCTGCTTCGTAGCGACGGCACTTCGGTATACATGACACAGGATATCGGTACTGCAAAGCTCCGTTATCAGGATTATCCCATCGACCAGATGATTTATGTTGTGGGCAACGAGCAGAACTACCACTTCCAGG
>DCGA01000196.1:3545-3758 GCA_002314465.1 bacterium UBA1790
ACTTCTCTTACGGTATGGTTGAACTCCCCAACGGCAAGATGAAGTCTCGTGAGGGTACAGTGGTCGACGCCGATGAACTCATGGACGAGATGATTGCTACAGCACGCAAGATGAGTTCTGAACCCGGTCGTCTGCAGGGTGTACCCGAGGAGGAGCGCGAGAATGTATTCCGCATCATCGGACTCGGTGCTCTCAAGTATTTCATCCTCAAGG
>DCGA01000196.1:3841-4450 GCA_002314465.1 bacterium UBA1790
CTTTCATCCAGTACACCTATGCTCGCATCCAGTCGCTGCTGCGCAAGGCCGAGGACGACTTCAACGCTGCCGATGTGAGTGCTGTTGAGCCCAATGAGAAGGAAACATCTCTCATCCAGCGTCTAAACGACTTCCAGAATACCGTGCTCGACGCCGGCCGCAACTATAGTCCCGCGATTATCGCCAACTATACTTACGACCTCTGCAAGGAGTTCAACCAGTTCTATCACGACTGCAGTATCCTCAAGGAGGAAGACGCTACAGTGCGTGCATTCCGTCTGAAACTCTCGGCTACAGTGGGCACAATCGTGAAGAACGCTGTGTCACTGCTGGGCATGGAAGTTCCCGAGCGCATGTAATATAACATTGCATATAACAACAAAGACTCCCAGGGCAATCGCCTTGGGAGTCTTTATATATTATATATGGTGTAAACCTTACAGTTCGAAGTCGAGGCAGGTGCGCTGATGGGTGAAGGGGCGTACCTTGGTGTTGGCTACCTCAACGTGTGCAGGATGCTTTGAATAGCCCTTGAGCGCCTCGGCACTTTCGAGGGTAGAATCGAGCATTACGTCGCAGGTCGACGAGTCAAGGCGGCCGTCGATGTGA
>DCGA01000196.1:4497-33430 GCA_002314465.1 bacterium UBA1790
CCTTCAAGACCGGCCTTGATGCCCTTCTTTACTTCTTGCTTTTCTTCTTGTGAGAGTTCTGGCTTGAGCGTCCAGAGGATAATGTGCTTTACCATATTATATTTGTTTGGGGTTACTTCTTGGGGTGAACGAGCGAGCCAAAGTATAACTGGGTCTCGGGCAGGCGTTCGCTGTCAAATCCGCCGCAAGGGGTGAATGTGAGTTCGCCGAATGTGAGTTTGCCGTTCTCAAGGTAGAAGTCGGCGCGCACAAAGGGGAAGGGCTTTGACACCTTCTCGGCATATTCAAACACGAGGTCGATGTTTTTGGGCTTGGGCAGGGTGAAACCCTCTGGGGCTGCCTTGCCGGCCTTGTTGTAGCGCTTTAGGTTCCAGTCGCGGTCAAAGAAGTAATACTTGGCACCATGGCCCTGTTCGTCGCGGCCGTAGCACACCAGCACGCTGTCGACCTTGCCGTCGAAGCAGTAGCACTTGTAGTCGACGGGCAGTGAGCCGTCCTCGGTGTCGATGAGTTTTTCGCACACCAGTTTGGGCTTGATGCCACGGTAGTGCATCTCGCTGAATCGCAGGTAGAATGTATCCTTGAGTTTGTACCACTCGCGCAGTTTTGCCTTGGCTTGTTCTATGTCGAGGGTTGCCTTGTCGTGACAGATGAGGTTGTGTCCGCAACCGAAGTTCCACTTTATGACAAACTTGTTGGGCAGTTCGTCCCATGGGATTTCGTCAACGGTATCGTATGCTCCGTAGAGTTCGTTGAGAATCTCGCTGCAACCGCACTGCTCGATATACTCTCGCACGGCATACTTGTCGGCACACTGGGTTACCAGCGCGTTATCCTTGTAGTCGTGGAACTTGAGGTACTGTATTTTCTCGTCAAGAGTCTGCGGGTTGTCGAGGTTGATGCGTTTCTTGAACATGAGGAAGTAGATGAACTCGGTGTTGAGACGTGGCGAAATGCGCGTGAGTGTCTCTTCAATATAGTGACTGAGTTTAGTACCTTTTATCATAGCGGAGTAGTGTTAGGGGTAGGGTGGTTTACTTGCCGTCGGCAAAGTCCTGCAGGTAGGCAAAGCGCTCGGTGAGTTTGCCGTCTTTGAGGATAGTAGAACGCTTCATTACATCAGATGTAGTGCCTTGCATCAACGGCTCAAACACATGCTGGGTGAGCATCTCGCCAAAGTAAGCGCTGGTGTCCATGGGCAGGGCATTGGGGCAGGTATCCACTGCCATCACGGTGATGTTGGCAGGCGAACTGAAGCAAGGCTCCTCGGCGCAAGTGGCGGGGTTGTAGTCGTAGTAGGGGGCGTCGTGTGTCGATGAGCGTAGCGTCGACTTGATGCTGCCCATGATGTCGCAGGTAACGTCGCCTATCATTTTAATGCGCATGTCGCCGCGCTTGAGGTCATCGGCAGTGAGATACACGGGAGCCTTGGGCCCCCAGAAGTGACCGCAGATGAGTGCGTCGGTGGTTGTTGCCCAGCGCATGAAGTCGCTCACATACTCCTCGGGGTGAGCCATGAAGTGCGGGAACGAGAACTCGCTTCCGTCGGCACGCTTCACGAGGCGGTCGGCGTCGGCAACGGCATAGGTGAGGGTGTCTACAGTCTCGGTCTTCATGTAGGTCTCGTCGTCGAGTAGGGTTGCCCCTATTGAGTTGAGCACATGCTGGGCTCCTTGCGACACGCGTCCGCCACCGGTCACGAGCAACTTGATTGCGGGTAACTTGATGCTCTTGAGTGTAGATATGAGTTGCTCAAGTGTAAACTTGAGGTCGGGCTTGGGCAGGTTGAATTCACCGGTGCGCAGACCGTAGCCACGCAGGGTGTAGTAAACGCCCACAACGCCGGCCCACCAGCCGAAGGCGCACACTCGCTTGCCCTCGTCGTCAACGAGGTATTCATAGTCGGAGAAAGTGATTTTCTTCTCGATGAATGTTTGCAATAGAGGGCGGTTGTAGGCCTGCATCTTGGCGATGTGGCCGAAGAAGATATAGTGCTTGCCGGGAATGAGAGTCTCGGCCTTGGCTTCCTTGATACCGAAGAGCACGTCGCAGTCGTTCATG
Organism: bacterium UBA1790; assembly: GCA_002314465.1. GTDB lineage: Bacteria > Bacteroidota > Bacteroidia > Bacteroidales > Muribaculaceae > Sodaliphilus. Next base: position 6,559 of record DCGA01000196.1, read on the forward strand.
TCGTCGACGAGTTTTACGCCTGCCTTGAGGTAGGCCTCGTCGTCAAATGCACGGATGCTGCTGCGCTGCACCACTATTTCGTGATGGGGATATTTGGCGTTAAGCGCTGCAACCTGCTGCGGCGCAAGTGCCACGCGGTTGTCAACGGGTGTTTTGGTCTCCTTGATGATTCCAATCTTCATAGTAAGAATGTATTAAGTAAACTGTCGCCTGAGGATTGCCCTGATGGTTTTCTTCTCGAGCATCCACAGCATGAATGCTGCCAGCGGGATATAAACGAAGAGGCAGATGGCGTCGACCACAAAGGCGTTGATGCCGTGGATAATGTGAGGCAGGATGTGCCTGCAGCCTATTACCAGCAGCACTGCCACTGCCGTGCCCGTGCACGACTTGAAGAACTGCGACAGATACTCGTTGAGTCCCATGTTGATAATCTTGCGCGGCAGCATGTACCAGTTCACGAAGAACATCACGAAGTATGTGCCGAGCATTGTGATTGCTGCGCCCTCAAGGGTGTGGCGGGCAAATGTGAAGAGCAATGTGCCCATGATGAGGAAACGTATGATTGTGTAGGCAAACGATACGTCGGTCTTCTTGGTGGCGATGGCAAGCAGACTGTTGGGTTGGCCCAGTACCACGAAGAGCGACCACACAGCCATTACCTTGACGGTGATTGACGCGTCCATGTATTTGTCGCCGTAAAGGATGCGCACGATAGACATGCTGAAGATAATAATGAAGCCCAGGATGGGAGCATTGAGAACCGACAGCTTGTTGATGAACGAGCGGAAGGTATTCTTGAGTTCTTTGATGTTCTGTTGCTTGCCGGCAAGCACGGGGAGCATCACCTTGTTAACGATAGCATTGATCACTGCCACAAACTTGAGCACAAGTTCCTTGGCAAGGTTGTAAACACCCAGTGCTTCGGTGCCCAGAAACTCGCCGATAACCAGCACGTCGAGTTTGGTTGCCATGTAGTCGACAATCTGTGTACCCATCTGGTAGTAACCCACCTTCATGAGCGAACGAGCCTCCTTGAAGTCGATGCGCTGCAACCCCAGCGGGTATTGGCCCTGTCCAGCGTAGAGGTTCCACAGGTTTACGATTACCGCTTGCATCACGGTTGAGATGACGAGACTGTATACACCGCAACCTGCCCATGCCAGCACCACGGCAACAATGAGCGAGATAAACGCTGCAACGATGTTACGGATGGCTATTACACGGAACTGCATGTGCTTTTGCAGAATGGTGTCATAAAGTTTGCCGAGGCTCAGGAAGAACATCTCGGTCATGATAATGGGGATGAGTATCTCGAGCGACGCCTCATCGTAATGCCCGGCTATGAAGGGTGAGCACAAGGCCACAACCACCATGATAGCGTTGAACACGATGAACTGAAGCCAGTAGAGGCTCAAGAAACTCTTGCGGTCAAGGTTTTTCTGCGACATCACCGATGCCGAAAAGCCCAGGTCGGAGAACACCTGGGTGAGACCGAGTACCATCATCAGTATCGCCACGATACCAAATGCCTCCTTGCTGATGAAGCGTGTCAGGATGCTCAGTCTTAGCATTTGTACTATACCGGTGGTGATGGTCGAAATCGTGGTCCATCCCAGTCCGAAGAGTATAGCTTTATTTTCGTTTTTGTTTTTGCTCATAAGTAAGCCACAAAAGTACTCATTAATATCGGTTCTGACAAACGAGAACTTATAAATATGTATCCTATATAACTTTTTATAACATTAAGCAAACTTAATAAGTGGTTTTTTCCGTTTTTCTATCAAAATGGTTAAAAACTCCACAAAAAGTTTATCATAGATAAAACGCACAAATCAGCGCTTTATTATGTGTGCCGTCGTGATTTTGCATAATTTGCAAAAAACTGGCTGCGGTCGCCGTTAGCGGCGACGGGTGATATATCTTTATTCCAGAAAATCGGGAATGCAGAATACAAGCAATACTATGAAAAGTATGGTGAGAGCAATTATGGCTGTTAACGTCGTCAGCAGCACCAGACGCCACAAGGTTGACTTCCACGAGTACCCGAATAACTGTTTGAATGCGATGTAATTATACGTATAGGTTATTGCATAAACTACGGCTACGATGATATACGGTCTTATAGGCAATAACGCGATTTCAAGGATGAGCTGCATGTTTGTCACCCACACTTGGATAAACACACACTCACACAGATTGATACGCCCCATCCGGGGGGAGTTGCCGAAAAACAAACGCAGGGAAACAGCCGCCACACATGCAACTAATAACTCAAAAACTGCATAATAGTTTTTGAAGAAATACTGTAGCATAGAGGCTGCTGTCCTTAAGCCCTCCATGTGGATTTTTTTAAGGTCAACGTTAGCGTCCTGGCCCGTCCAATGCTTGACAAGCATATACAGAGCGGCAAGGAGGAACAGCATTTTCACCGGGGGAAAGTAGGCTTGTCGGCGTCCTTGCAGATAATCGGCAATGAGGTGACCGGGGCGCAATAACAGATGAACGATGTTGCGCGGCAGGCTGCGCGACCCCATGCCCCACACCTCCATGGTGTTTTTCATGATGTTTTGCCACGTAGATCGTGCTACGCCGGCGCTCTGTCCGCAGGCAGGGCAATAGTTTCCTGTAAAAGTGTGCCCGCAGTTAAGGCAGGTGGTCTCCTTGTCGGACATGCTGGGCTCGCTCAGGGCGTTCTGTTGCCACTGTGTGAATCGATTATAGTAATTCATCCGATTGTATTTCGTTAAATAAGACATCGGGGCCAACCATAAAAAGTGCGATTACAAATACGATGGCAGACATTATGAGAATTGTAATAGCAAGAGCAAGTGTTGTTATAGCCAGTGTGCGCCATATTGTTGATTTCCACGATAGGCCGAATAGTTGTTTGTAACTAATCAGAAAACACATGAAAATGAGTATGTAAGAGGCAATCGTCGGGAAGTTTGTGAAAAAGAATTCATAAACTGTAGTCAAACATCTCAACATCGTCAGTTGTATTGAAATCCATATCTGGACAAAAACGCATGAGCAGAAGTTGAGTTTGCCCATTCGGGGTGTGTTGTTGAAAAAGAAACGAAGGAAGATTGCCGCAAAGCCTGCAACTATCAGGCTAAAAATAGCCCTGTTCTTTTGCAATACTTGGAAGAAAAGCGTAACGGCCTTATCAAGGTTTTGCGTTTCTTCCTCGATTTCATAAACGAAATCGGGAGCAAAACTTTTAAGAATCACGAGTAATGCCGCTACAAGAAACAGTGTCTTGATGGGCGCGAAATACTGCTGTCGGCGGCCCTGCAGATAGTCGGCAATGAGGTATCCCGGGCGCAATACCAGGTGCAACAGGGTGCGCGGCAGGCTGCGCGATCCCATTCCCCACACCTCCATGGCGTTTTTCATGATGCTGCGCCACGACAAGGCCTCCACTGTGGCGCTCTGGCCGCAGGCCGGGCAATAATTACCCGTAAAACTTTCTCCGCAGTTTTTACAGGTGCACTCGGTGTGAGAAGGTTGCGGAGTGCTTACGGGCGACTGCTGCCACTCGCGAAACTGGCTCCATTTATCTTTTATTTTCCCCATTTATTATGCTTGTTTTCTATTGTGACTACAAAGTTAATCATTTAATATCAAAATTATTGTGAATTGGCACGAAAAATGCAGGTTTAGTTTTTGTAGAGTGAAGTTTTAGATATACCTTTGTACTCTATGGATAAAAACGACAAAATAAAGATTTAAAATATAATTATGGAAAACAACTATTACAACGCCTATCCAGGCTATGCAAGCGCATCACAAGCCGAAAGCGCTCATTCGATTCAGGCTTATTGTGCCAAGGTTATGCGCCGCGTGTTCGGCAAGATGTTCCTTGGACTTTTCATCACTGCTCTCGTTAGTTTCTTGGTTGCAAGCAGTGAGACAATGCTCATGTTCATTTTCTCGTCGAAGATTGTATTCTTTGGCCTTATCATTGCCGAGTTGGCTCTCGTATGGGGTATTTCGGGCGCGATTAACAAACTGAGTTCTACCACTGCCACGCTGCTGTTCTATCTCTACGCGGTAATCAACGGCCTCACCTTGAGTGTGATATTCGTGGCTTATTCTATGAGCGCCATCTTCCTTACATTTGCAGTGACTTCGCTCACGTTTGGCGCAATGGCAACATTCGGATACCTCACCCGTCAGGACCTTAGCAAGATGGGCTCTATCCTGTTCATGGCACTCATCGGACTCATCATTGCTACCATTGTCAACATCTTCCTGGCAAGCACTGCGCTCGACTGGATCATCAGTTTCGCTGGCGTGCTCATCTTCACAGGCCTTACAGCATGGGATACCCAGAAGATTAAGAACATGGCGTCGATGACCGATCCTTCACAGGCTGGCAAGGTGGCAACACTCGGTGCTTTGTCGCTCTATCTCGACTTCGTGAACCTGTTCCTGTACCTGCTCCGTTTCTTCGGCCGCAACAACTGATGACGCAAATGGCTAAAAACATATTACTTGGCTTGATGGCAACCGCAATGTGCGTGTTGCCATCGGCTGCTCAAGTGACATCCGATAGTATCCCTGCCACCGACAATGTGCGCCAGGAGATTCGTGACGCATTTAATAACGCTCGCCGTGCGGGTACTGTCGAGGCTTGGGAAATCTTTATCAACAACTATCCCGAGTCGCTCTACATAGAGCAGGCGCGCAAGATGCGCGACAATGCCATCGTGACCTCGTATTGTAATCCCGAGACCACGCTTGAGCGTCTTGTTGACTATATCGACGAGAACATCGCTCACGAGCCACGCATACGCTTGTTCTATGCCAACCTGGTGAACAATCCCACACACTCTTACCGCTTCGAGCACATGGACATAGGCTTCAACGGATGCACCGGACGTGTCGACGAGCACATCGAGTTTGCCGACGGCAGCAAGTCACGCGACAACTATTTCGTGTTCAACGACAAGGGTCTCCTTGTGGAGCAGAGCATCATGGGCCGCTCGGGCGTTGCGCGTGTATACACCTATGATTACGCCTACAACAATCTGCACAGTTACAGCCTCAAGAGCTGTATGGCTAACGGCAAGAAGAGTAAGGGTGAGGTTACTTATGACAAGAACGACAAACTGCAGTCTATCGCCATAGACGAGAGTCGCTGGACCTATTCCTACAATGACATGGGAGCCTTGTCCAAACTGGTGTCACAGGCCGGCAAGATGTCTCGCACGCTTGTCTACAACGACGGCTACATTATTCGTCAGGAAGAAGGTTCTAACGTGCGCCGCTATCTCTATGACTACGACAGCGCCACTTTCAAGAAGTACCTCATCGGTATCAACGAAATGCAAGATGGCAAACTGGTGCACGAGCGCAAAATCGACTACTCGATCGACTCAAAGGGACGCATCACCCGTGCGGTTATCACCCTCGACGGTGCTCCCCAGATGACAATCACCCGCACCTACAAGAACTGAAAAAATACATACATTTTGTATAAAAAACCTCCGCATGAATAATAATGTGGAGGTTTTTTATTACCTTTGCAATGCATATAAACCTCTTAAAATGACTTTGCCGGATTATCCAATTGATGTAGTAGTCGCATGGGTCGACTCGAGCGACCCTAAGTGGCAAGAAGAAAAAGCCCGGTATTTGGTTGAAAGCCCAACATGTGATGCATCTGAGGCTCGTTACAAAGACTGGGGCACCTTTATTTATTGGTTCAGGGGAATCGAGAAATTCATGCCCTGGGTCAATAAGGTCTTTGTCATCACTAACGGTACTTACCCTGAATGGCTCAATACTGCTCACCCTAAGATTGTGATGGTAGACCATAAGGACTACATTCCCGAGGATTGTTTGCCCACTTTTTGCTCCAGGGCAATAGAAGTGGGTATGCACAGGATTAAAGGCTTGAGTGAGCATTTCATCTATTTCAACGACGATATGTTTGTGACGGCACCGTGCCAGCCATCCGATTTCTTCAGGAATGGTTTACCTTGCGACAACCCTACGTTTTCGGCCAATTACAGTTATGGTATGCACTATTACCTTTCTGTTTATATGTCGGTGGGGCCCATCAATCGCAATTTCAGCAAGCACCGTGTGCTTAGAAGCGGATGGCGCAAGTGGTTCCATCCGTGCATCGGCTTGGCGGGATTATACAAGGCTATTACCCGTATCCCCAATCCTTCCTTCGACGGGTTCAAGATGACACATTATTGCCAGCCCTATCTCAAGAGTACATTTGAGCATATATGGGAAAAAGAAGGGGAAGAACTAAGCAAAGTTCAGCACAATCGCTTCAGGCAATATACCGACTTGACGATATGGGCCGTTCGTTACTGGCAACTTGCCGAGAACAACTTTGCCCCTCATTCGCTGAAAGACCGCAGGTTGTGTACAATGCGTGACGAAGAGATAGGCGAGATATGCAGTCTGTTGCCGCTGAAGAAGTATAAGGTGATATGTATCAACGACTCGGAGTATTCGCACGTCACCGATTTTGACAAGTGCAAGAATCAACTGCATGCGGCATTCACCCAGTTGTTCCCGTCGAAATCTTCTTTTGAACTCTGATTACCAATAAAACAGCCTGCGTCCCCGCTCAAACTTGCAGATAAATGTCAAGAGGGTAGGGTGGTTGATGAGTAGCGCGAGCAACGAGTTCTTCTTGCCGGGCAGTGACTCCTTGCGCATGGGGCCTATGGGTAGGCAGCCCGCTTCTCTCAGTTTTTTGTAGTATTCTTTCAAGCGGTTGCACTTAATGGCATTCTGTGCTGCGGTACAAAGATAAGTGTTACCGCGCGCAATGATAGTGTTGCGTATCGTTTCTGTAATTTCCACTCCCGGATTTTGGGCAAGTTGGATAAACGCTTCCCTGTAGTAAAAACAATCGTCAATGAGCCGTAGCAGATGGCTCGTTTCCTTGCATTGTATTATGCTTCCGGGTCTGATGCAGTGGCAGTAGGTGATGATATTTGTCGCTACCACATGCTTGGCATGGATTAGCAACGAGTAGGTGTAGTGCCCGTCTTCGTACATGTGTCCCTCGGCAAATGTGATGCCGTTGTCTGTTGCCAGTGACTTGCGGCACAGGTATCTCCACACGCTGTCTTTCATGGGTATTGAGGTGATGTATTCCTGACCGGTGCCGATGAATGTGACATAATTCTCTGTATGCGAATAGGGAGTCAACGACGTGGGTACATTGTTATATACGAACTGGAAAAACATTAGTTCTGCATCGTTAGTGTCAAGCACTTTGAGCAGTTTGTTCAGGGCATAGGGAGCGAGGTAATCGTCTCCGTCGACAAACATCAGGTAGTCGCCCCGACTCTTCTCTATGGCTGCATTACGGGCAGCGCTTAACCCTTTGTTGGACTGGCTGATGAGTGTGACATTATCATTTTCGGCTGCATATTTTTCTACAATGGCAGGTGTGCCATCGGTTGAGCCGTCATTTACTATGATTATCTCGTATAAAGACTTATCACAGTCCTGATCCAGGATGGAATCAAGGCAGCGGGCTACGTACTTATCGATATTATAACACGGCACTATAATAGAGAGTCGCATAGAGGTAGATGTTGAGGCTTTATGTTACTGTGCAAAATTACACATTTAGTGTCTAATATGCAATTTTTTTTGATAATAAAGGTTTGTTGTTTAATATTTGCGTATTGGAAAAACATGTTGTAACTTTGTGAGCAATAATTATTATTGGCACGAATGTCTTAACTATACTTGTATGAGTTTGCCCTTTTTAACGGTTATTTCCTCGGTTTATAATGCCCAGAAGTATCTTGATGCCGGTATCAAATCGGTATTAAATCAGTCGTTTGTCGACTTTGAGTATTTCTTAATTGATGACGGCTCTACCGACAACAGCCTTGAGATATGCGAGCGATATGCTTCACAAGATAGTCGCATTACAGTTCTTAGCCAGGAGCATAAAGGTCCGGGACCGGCACGTAACCTTGCGCTAAAGCAGGCACAAGGCAAATGGATTTTGTTCTTTGATGTAGACGACGGTATAGTTCCCAATGCTTTTGAGGTAATTGACAGTCATCTTAAGGACAAGGATTCTCTTGATTTGCTGGTATATAGTTTCGACATCCATTTCCTGGGCACCAATCGTCATATCCCAAGGGTTTACCCTGATATGCAGATACGCGGCAGGAAGGAAGTGGAGGCCAACTATGTGGAGCATTGGCTGGGTATAAACGGATGGACTGGTTACTTGTGGAACAAGGCTTATTCGCGTGATTTTCTCACCCGCAACAATCTCCTCATCCCGTCGGTCATTATTCAGGAAGACGATGTTTTCAATATCAATGTTTTCAAGTGTGTCGAGAACGTTGATATGATTTCCGACAGGCTCTACAACTATTACTCGATGCCTCAGGGAAATTCGCGCGCTCACTACATCCCCGACCTCTACGATGTGGTTAATACCGTGAAACTTGCATTCCTTGATATATGTGACACGTGGGGACTTACCGACCAACGTATGCCGGCCTATGTGTACAACCGTTTCTTCTTTGAGGTTGTATCTTGTATTCGCCAGTTGGTTATATTCCCGAACAATTTGTCGTGGGCCGAAAAACGCAAAGAGGTGGGTGAGATTCTCAATCGCCCCGAAACCCGCGAGTGCATCAAGATGCTTGAGGAACTCAATGCTGTTCCAGCATCGGGAATGGCAAAGTTGTACTTTGCTCCTGTCAAGGCGCGTAGCGTGACGAGGGTTCTCTTGTTATCACGCATTATCAAGGTGGCAAAGGCTTGTAAGGATTTCATCAATCGCATGCGTTATCATCAATAATATCATTATCGCTTTGTTTCTCAGCACTTCTTTTCGGATTCCTTTTTGGTAATAATAAAGTAAAACTGGGCTTTGGACTTATAATTATGTACAAGATTAGCCGAGATGGCGCAACGTGTTGAATCGTAAGTGCTTCATTTGCTCTGAAAAACAAAAAACCTTTTGACTCAAAAAACAAAAAATCTTAAAATGCAAGGAAAAAGTAGAAATTTTCTTACAAATTATTACACATATCAAAAATAATGCTTATCTTTGTTTTTGAATTAATAGAGGTTAATACAAAAGGCGCATATGCGCGTCTCCGCATGCCCTTAAAAGGGCCGATATAAGTGACAAAATGATTAGGCGGGTAGCCGCACGACCTATTGTATAACTAATTACGAAGAACAATAAACTCTAATATAATACTATTATTATGGCTAATTCTAAATTAGACTCTCTGGATTTTAAGATCCTGAAAATGTTATCTCTTAATGCTCGTAAGCCTTATCTGGAGATTGCTCGTTCATGCAATGTATCGGGTGCTGCCATCCACCAGCGCATCCAGAAACTGTATAGCATGGGTGTTATCAATGGTTCGATTACACTTATCAACCCGTCTTCGGTAGGTTATGACACATGTGCTTACATCGGCTTCTTCCTCAACGACCCCTCTAAGTTCAACGAGGTTGTTGAGCGCCTCAAGGCTATCCCCGAGGTTGTTGAGTGCTATTTCACTACCGGTAAGTACGATATGTTCGTCAAGCTCTATGCTAAGAACAACGACCACCTGCTGGCTGTTATCCACGACAAGTTCCTCAAGATGGGCTTGGGCCGTAGCGAGACTCTCATTACCTTCAAGGAAGTATTCAAGCGTCAGATTCCTATCAACGAAGAATAATACATTTCTCACATAGAATTATAATTTATTGCCATCTGTGTAACATCGGGTGGCAATAATTGACTATAAAGATGAATATGAAGAAATTTACAACAATCTTTGCGATTGCTGCGATGGCTCTTGCTTCGCATGCCGATGCGCAAACGGCAGGCATTAATCCCGCCGACCTTAATACCAGCGTTAGACCTGGTGACGATTTCTATGAATATGCCGGTGGCGGTTGGATGAAGGCTAATCCCCTAAAGCCCGAGTTTTCGAGTTACGGTGTGTTTGATGACCTTGCTGAGAAGAACCGCACACAGTTGCGCGACCTCTTCCTCGACCTCGCCAAGACCGAGCATGCTAAGGGTACGGTAGGACAGAAGGTTAGCGACCTCTACAAGATGGCAATGGATAGCGATCGCCTCAATGCCGAAGGCTCGGCTCCCGTCAAGGCCGACCTCGCCGAGATTGCGGCATTCAAGAAAACCGAACTCACAGCATTCGTGGCTAAGCAGCATCTCAGCATGGCTAATCCGTTCTTTGGCATCGGCGTTGAGACCGACCTCAAGAACAGTGACTACAACGCAGTGTGGATGAGTGGCGGTACGATGGGCCTGCCCGACCGCGACTATTACCTCAACACCGACGCCGACAGCAAGAAGGTGCAGGAAGCCTACAAGGCTATGCTCGTGAAGATGTTCATGCTCTACGGCTACAAGAAGAAAGATGCCCAGCGTGCTGTAAAGACCATCTACGACATGGAGTATAAGTTTGCCGAGGCTAAGATGAGCCGTGCCGAGGCTCGCGACTACACTAAGTTGTACAACAAGCGCACTGTGGAGCAACTGCAGGCCGACTATCCCGCAATCAACTGGCGTGAGTACTTCGACCTCATGGGACTCAAGAACCTTGACTGGGTTATCCTTGAGCAGCCCAAGGTTATGGAAGTTGCCAACAATTTCATGGCAACACTCACCGAGCAGCAGATGCGTGACTACATGAGCGGACTCATCATCAAGGCTTCGGCCAACTACCTCAGCGATGAGATTGGCGAAACTACATTCGACTTCTACGGCCGCACACTGAGCGGACAGCAGGAGCGCAAGGCTCGCTGGAAACGCGCACTCGGCGTGCCCAACGGACTTCTGGGTGAGGCTGTGGGCGAACTCTACGTCAACAAGTACTTTGCCGGCGACAGCAAGGAGAAGATGCTCAAACTCATAGGTAACCTGCGCAAGTCGCTTGCTGCCCACATTGCCGGACTCACATGGATGAGCGATAGCACTAAGGTTAATGCTCTCGTTAAACTCAATGCGTTCACCGTCAAGATTGGTTATCCCGACAAGTGGCGTGACTATAGCGGACTCAATGTTGATCCCGAGGCTACACTTTACGACAACATCAAGGCGGCATCGGTTTATGAAACCCGTCGCAACCTCGACAAGTGGGGCAAACCCGTCGACAAGGAAGAGTGGGGCATGACTCCTCAAACAGTCAATGCTTACTACAATCCCACTACCAACGAAATCTGCTTCCCCGCTGCTATCCTGCAGGCTCCTTTCTTTGACGCTAATGCCGACGATGCCACCAACTATGGTGCTATCGGTGTTGTGATTGGACATGAGATGACTCACGGATTTGACGACCAGGGCCGCAACTTCGACAACGAGGGTAACATGCGCGACTGGTGGAGTGAGAAGGATGCAGCCCAGTTTAAGGATGCAGCCGAGAAACTCGCGGCACAGTTCGATGCTATCGTGGTTGTTAAGGACCAGCATGCCAACGGCCACCTCACTCTTGGCGAGAACATTGCCGATCAGGGTGGACTCACAATCGCGTTTGACGCTCTGTGCAAGACTCAGCAGTTCAGCGAAGGCAAGTTGATTGACGGTTTCACTCCCGCTCAGCGTTTCTTCTTGAGTTATGGCCGCATCTGGGCTGAGAATATGACCGACGAGGCCATCTTCCAGCAGACTAAGAGCGACCCGCACTCAATAGGTCGTAACCGCGTTAATGCAACCCTGCGCAACGTGGAATCGTTCTACAAGGCATTTGATGTTAAGCCCGACAACAAGATGTGGCTTAACCCCGAGGACCGTGCTATCATCTGGTAAGCACTACCGGTACAGATAAAACAGCGACAGGCATCTGCAATGGATGCCTGTCGTTTTTTTATTGCAGCCGTGCCTTGAGGGCTGTGATTACCCGTTGGTACTCGGTGGGGGTGATATCCACCTTGCTGTAGCATCGGCGGCGCGGATATCGGCGTTTGTAAGCCTGGCGCACCATCTCGTGGGTCACGATATTCCCTATGGGGACATTGTATTCCTTGATGATGGGCAGCAGGTACTCCACGGCGCTGTCTATCTGGTCTTGTGTGAGCGGTTCGACGAGTGTGTTGCCCTGGAACTCAATGCCCACGGTGAAACCGTTGCAGCCTTCCCTGCCGTTGAGAATGGAGTTGCCGGCATGGAATGTAACCACATGGGGCTCGCACATCACATAGCGGGTGCCGTCGGTGTCGATTACCACATGGGTGCCCACGCGCCGACGCTTCGATGTGAGCACTTCGAGCGAGCGTTGCGCTGTGGGCTCAGCAGTGTGATGCAATATCACGCCTTTCACCTCATTCACGCGGGTGGTGTCCACGTTGGGTGTTGGATATGATATGACCTTATACTTGGGTGTGATAAGTTTTTGTATCTTACTTTCAGTGTCCTTCTGCACTTGCACTCTTGCTGGAGGGGGCGGCACTACAGCCTTGGCTGCAATGCTGTCTCGGCGAGGAGGTGGCACGTGCCCCACCGTTTGTACAAGGCAAAGCGGTGTGCCCAGTGCGATGATTCCCAGTATCGTGGTCAGTTTGTTCATTTTACATCTATTATAGCATCTTCGGTAACATACCACACATATCCCTTGACGGGAGCATCGGTGGTATGGGCAAGTGCATCGGTGTATCGTTTCACCTGCCTGGTGTGCCTCTTGTCGGTTTCATCGCTGCGGTTGCCAAACTTGTAGTCAACAACAATGTAAGTCCCGTCGGGGCGTTTCACGATGCGGTCGGGACGGCGGAACTCTTTGTTGCCGTCAACCTGCACCAGTAGCGGGCGTTCGTTATATACTTTGTTGTCGAGTGCAAACCAACTGGCGAAGGGCTCTGATTGCAGTTTCTCGCTTAGGAACTTGCGCAGGTATTGCGTGTTCCACTTTTCGTCGGCACTGCTTATGATGCCGCGGCGCTCGCAGTAACTCAATGCCTTCTCGAGTTGGTTGCAGTAATTGATGCGGCTCAGCAGCAGGTGCAGTCGCTTGCCTATCTGGCGTGCCGATTCATTATCGTCGGGCAGACTTACCTCTACCTGCTTCTCGCTCACATAGTATACTGGCATGGGCATGTTTGTATACTTCTCGTCTTCGTCTTTGCTGCCCGAGTCCTTGCCTCCCGTGTACGGCTCACCCAGATCATACTGGAATTGGTCCTCGGTGTGGAAACCGCTCATATTTTTGCGAATTACATCCTCAAGGACATGGTTGATTGAGGTTGTCTTGGCATCTTTACCTTTAGGTCCACCCACGCTGTAGATGTGCAGTTCCTTGCGGGGACGGGTAAATGCCACATAGGTCTTGTTTACGTTGTCAATGAGCAGGTCTTCGTCCTGGCTGTTGCAGATATTCTCGAAATAGCCGTGGGTTTTCATAGCGCGCAGTTTACTTTTACTCACCGAGAGAATGGGAGGTATCAAGTCCTTATCCCACCCGTCTGGGAAGATTTTATTAAGAAACTTGCTGCCGCCATTGTCGAGCCAATCGTTACTGTCAATCCAGTAGTCCTTGTCGTTCTTGTTATTATCAAGTTCCCAGTTGGCGCACGGAATTACCACGCAGTCGGCCTCAAGACCCTTTGAGGCATGTATTGTATACACCTTGATTGCATCGCTGTCGCCCGAGTCGGGAACGGTGAGTTTCTCCTTGTGCTGTTCCCAGTAGGCAAGGAACTCACGCACTGTGCCTCCGTTGCGTTTCGACGCAAAGTCAACAATGCAGTTGAGGAATGCTTGCAGAAAGATGTTCTCTTTCTCACGTTCGTCGGCCTTGATACTCTTCTTGATGAGTGTCTCCACGATGTTCACCAAACTCATGGTCTGAGTGCGCTGGTCGGGCAAGCGGTCGTTCAGGTTCTGGGCGTACATCTTCATCTGCTCGGTCTGGTCTTTTTGGGCAATCTGGTCAACCTCGGCGAAGCATTCTTCGAGCACTTGTCCTGCTTCGTCGGGCATGATATTCTCATTGTGAACAAGACGTTCAACAAACATCTCAAACACGCGGAACTGGCGTTGTTGCTTCATGCGGCGTTTGTTGGCCGTTGCCTTAATGTCCTTGTCGACCTCGGTGGGGTCGTCGTTGTCTTCCCTGAGCGAGAAGCTTGTAAGGTCGATGAATTCCAGCATACTCACGATGCGGCGCACTGCAGTACTCTGGTCGAGGCGCATCAACTCGCCCGACACGATGGGAATCATGTCGTCGGGGTGCTGCTTGTTATGGTCAAGGATACTCGAAACCACTACCTTGCCATCGTCTTTCTTGTTGACGAGGATGTTGATGTCACTCCAAGCAAAGCGCTCGTGCATCTCCTTAAGGTCTTCGATGAGGACGGGGGTCACATTGTCAACCTTGGGGAAGGTATTGTCGGGGTTTTCCTCGTCGGTGCCCTTGTAACCGAATTTTACACGCACAAGGCCTGCCGGTTTCTTCGATTTGGGTCCCGAAATCTTCTGCTTATAGCCTTGTTCCCCAGCGCCATCGGGCATATATGTATTTTTGAGTTTTTCAAGTTCAGAGTATCCTAAATAGTTAAGGAAGTGCCCTATAAACTCGTTGTTGAAGTCGATGATGCTCTTGTGGCTGCGCCAGTTGGTATCGAGTGTATGCTTGTCGAGTTCGCCCGAGAAATCGACATCGATAGTATCTCTGAAGAGTTTGGGGTCGGCATTGCGGAAACGGTAAATCGACTGCTTGGCATCGCCGATGATAAGGTTAGCGTTACCGCTGTCGAGGCTCTCTTCAAGTAGAGGCTTGAAGTTGCTGTACTGCTTGCTGCTTGTGTCCTGGAACTCGTCGAGCATGTAGTGGTTAATCCATGTGCCTATGCGCTCATAGATAAATGGGGCGGGGCTACTATCAACCACCTTGCCAATGAGTTCGTTGGTGTCGGCAATAAGTACGGTATTGGTTTCCTCGCGGTATTCCTCAAGTTTCTTGTTTAACTCTCCGATGAGACCCACAAAACTGAGTTTCTGCACAATGTCGTTGAGCAACTCGGCATAGTCGTGGTTTAAGAGGATACTGCGGAAGAATGCACACAGTTTATTGTTTTGTTCTTCTGAAGGGATAAAACTGGGTTTAAAAATACTTGATTTGCATTTTTCTGAATTATCTCGTAGTGCACTATCTGTGCATGTTCCGTCCTTATACAGTTTGTCGAGAAGTCGTGAACCGTAAAAGCAGTCTTCGGATAATCCTATTTCGTTGCACAATGCGTGGAACTTGTTTTTCCTCTCTTCTGTATTGCTGTATTCTTCTTCGTATTCTTCTTCTTTTTCTTCAGCTTTTTTCTTCAGGAGTGCGGTGAGTCGGGTTATTTTCTCCAGTCCCTTGCCTTCGGTGTCACCGGTGAGATACTGGCGCAGTGCGGGCATGTGCTCTCTGAAGAATTCGTTGTTGATTTTAGCGGCAAACTTGGCAAGCGAATAATCGCTAGTACCGAAGATTGAGTTCCAACTCTTATTGTCGTTGACGTTATCACTGATGAAATTCTTTACCCACTGGATGACGGTCGTGTTCTTTTTCCCGGTGCGTTCCACATCGTGCCCCAGCGAGAGAAGGAATTTGTGGGCTGCCACTGCGGCAGCATAGTCGCCGTCGAGCGTCAGGTCGTAGTTATAATCGCGGTCGAGTTCGCGGGCAAAGTTGCGCAGTACCGACTGGAAGAACGAGTCGATGGTGCTCACCTTGAAATCGGAGTATCGGAACAGGATGCACGCCAGACAGTTTTTTGCGGCTTGCTGCAGGCCGTCGAGCGCCTCTTGTGAGCACTTGTTTTTCCACTCGTTCTTGTAGAAGTCGCTATTGTTAACATCCTTGGCAAGTTTGTAGAGTTCGTCAATGATGCGCTTTTTCATCTCGTTGGTGGCCTTGTTTGTGAACGTAATGGCCATGATGTGCTCGAAATAATCTTTCTGGCCGCGCAGTTCCAGAGTGCCTCCGTGGTTTACAAACAGCATCTCCTCGAGATAGCGCTTGGCGAGCGTGTAGGTCTTTCCCGAACCCGCGCTTGCCTTGATTACTTGCATATTACCCATGTGCTTAGAGTTTAAAGTTTTTTAATGTATTATTGTGTGTATCAATCAAATGATGCGAGCCTTGAATCCCTTGCCCTGAAGGAATGCCAGTACCTTGTTGCGGGCGTCGCCCTGGATGAGAATCTCGCCGCCGCGTGCCGAGCCGCCCACGCCGCAGTGGCGCTTGAGTTCGCTTGCCAGTTGCTTGAGTGTGTCGTCGTCAAGGTGCAGGTCGGTGACGATGGTGGCCTGTTTGCCGCCTCGTCCCTTTTTCTCAAAGACAATGTTCACCATGTCCTTGCCTTGTTGTGCCACAGCGTCGGCGGGAGCCTGTTGTGCTTCTTCGTTATTATTGTCGTCGGGCAACGGCATGTTGAATGCTGCACCCAGTAAGTCTTTCCAGTCTTGCATGTCGATACTATATTATTTGACTACAAATATACGATAAAAAACGCATTTTTCCACATCTTCGTCACTAATAAATGTGGTGTGGCACGCTTTGTGCTCTTTTTGTTGAAAAATTTGAACGAAAATTGTGCTTAATTGAAAAATAAGCATTAAATTTGCCCAAACTTTATGTTTACTATTTACTAATTATTTAATTTTTCACACAATGGCATACGTAATTAATGACAACTGTGTAGCATGTGGAACTTGCCAGTCGGTTTGCCCCACTGGTGCAATCAGCGAAGGTGACATCTACGCTATCGACGCCGATACTTGCATCGACTGCGGTACTTGCGCAGAGTCTTGCCCCAACGAGGCAATCGCTCCCGGTGAATAATCGGACACAACGTTTCGCACGAAGAAAATAGTCGCATTCCCATAGCGGGAGTCGCGACTTTTCTTCTTTATTATGGTGTAATGCGAAAAATAATTGTGCATTTACACAATAAATAATGATTATGTTAGTTAATAATAAAAGAAGTTATTAAAAACTTACATAGAAAATGAAGATATTATCTAAAATTGCGATAATGGCTGCGCTGGCAGTGGCAACTACTGCGGTAGCGGCGGCCGACGACATCAAGACCGAGGACTTTAACCCCATCACCACCGGTGTGACCTCGCTGAGTATCACTCCCGATGCACGCGGTGCATCTATGGGCGACCTGGGTGCTGCCACCGATCCCGATGTCAATTCACAGTTCTGGAATCCCTCTAAGTATGCATTTGCTTATAGCAATGCTGGCATCGGTCTGTCTTACACCCCCTGGCTGCGCAAGATTGTCAACGACATCTTCCTGGCTAATGTTTCGGGTTATATGAAACTGGGTAGCGGCGACAACCAGGCTATCAGCGCCTCGATGCGCTACTTCTCGCTTGGTGAGGTTTCGATGACCGACGGCGGCGGCGCTGCATTGTCGAGCATCAACCCCTTTGAGATGTCGGTCGACCTGGGCTACTCTCGCAAGTTGAGCGAGAAGTTCTCGATGGGTGTAGCACTTCGTTACATCTACAGTGACCTGGGTTATGGTAGCGATGCCAATAACAACGAGCAGACCAAGGGTGCTTCGGCATTTGCTGCCGACATCAGCGGCTACTTCACTACCTATCCCGTGATTGGTCGCAACGAGTGCCAGTGGTCACTTGGTTTCAATATCTCCAACATCGGTTCTAAGGTAGGCTACAACAGCGGTAATGACCCCGCGTTCTTGCCCACCAACCTGCGACTGGGTACTGCTTTCACATTCCCCCTGGCCGACTATCACAACCTCACCCTGAGTGTTGAGGCCAACAAACTGCTTGTTCCCGCTAAGCCTCGTCAGGCCGACTACCTCACTCCCGAGGGCGCATACGACTACGAAGCCTACAGCGATGCACTGCAGGCATGGAAAGACAAGTCGTCTATCGCAGGTATCTTCGACTCGTTCCACGATGCTCCCGGCGGATTCTCTGAGGAACTCAAGGAAATCAACTACTCGATTGGTGCCGAGTATAGCTACAACCAGCAGTTCTTCCTGCGCGGTGGTTACTTCCACGAGAACAAGACCAAGGGTAACCGCCAGTACTTCGGCTTCGGTGCCGGCTTCTCAATGAATGTGATTCGCCTCGATGCGTCTTACATGATTGCAACCGCTCAGCAGAGCCCCCTCGACCAGACACTGCGTTTCACTGTCACCTTCGACATGGACGGTATCAAGAACCTGTTTGGCCGCAAGTAATTGAATAGGATTAAAACAACATAGGGGCAGGAGACTGCCCCTTTTTCATAAAAAACGATATGTTCAGAATAGGAATGGGATTTGATGTGCACCGCCTCGTTGAAGGTCGCGAGTTGTGGCTGGGCGGTGTCAAGATTGAACACACGTTGGGCCTGCTGGGTCACAGCGATGCCGATGTGGCGATTCACGCCTTGTGCGATGCACTGCTTGGCGCTGCCAATATGCGCGACATCGGTTACCACTTCCCCGACACCGACCCCCGTTACAAGGGTATCGATAGCCGCAAACTCCTTGTGGAGGTTACCCGTCTGCTTGCCGACAACGGTTATGAACTGGGCAACTGCGACCTAACCATCTGTGCCGAGCGTCCCAAGATTAACCCCCACATCCCCGCCATGCAGGAGCAACTGGCACAGTGCATGAACTGTGACATCTCGCAGGTGTCTATCAAGGCTACAACCACCGAGAAACTGGGCTTCACAGGCCGTGAAGAAGGCATCTCGGCCTATGCGGTAGCCCTTATCAACAAGAAATAACACACATCTAAACTATAAGTATAGCCCCGTGGTTTACCTGTAAAGGAAAGCCTCGGGGCTTATTGTTTACCTGCAATGACGCGGCACTTTGGACACGACACAACTTGTGCCCGTTTTTCTTGTGTGATTGTATTTTTTTTAGTACTTTTGGGCGAAATAAATACATTAACATAAAAGAAACCTTATGAAACGAATCTACACCGCTCTGTTGGCGGCTGTTTGCTGTGGCTTTATGGCATCGGCTGCTGTCGTTATCGGCGACAAGACCTATGAGATGGACACTCTGCTCCATCGCACCATCGGTCCGGGCATGGTCAACACGATTGTCCGCATCCCCGATTATCCCCTTAATGTGTATGTACTGGAGGCCGATGTGACCAATCCCCATATGCGAGTGGAAACAACCATCGGTAAGAGCCGCGTAGGTACTACCGAGCGCCTTGTCGATGCTTACACCCGCAATCGCACCGCCACTCGTCGCCCCGTGGCTGCCTGCAACGGCAACTTCTGGGTAGTAGGTGGTTCGGGTGCCCCTTGGAATATCTACTGCTTGGGTACTCCCATGGGCGCTGTGGTGCGCAACGACACTACTTATGTCAACACCAACATGACTGCCGACCAGTGGGATGGCGGTTGGGCTCACACAGGTGCGTCGGTCTACACCCACGACCGTCGCATTCACATGGGACACTTCGCTTGGGCAGGTGCAATCACCAATTCCAAGATAGGCACTGTGAACTATGCCAACTTCAACCGACGCGGTATCAACGGCGAGGTTGCGTTGTGGAGCCAGGCATACACATCGACACGCGAGTTTGAAACAAACTGGACTGCACATGGCACGCAGGGCACTAATAATACCGACAACTATTATCTCACCTTTGTCCCCGGCGAAAAGTGGATTGTGAACAAACCCATGAAGTTTGTCGTGGGCAAGATTGTCAACGATGCCGACCGACAGACGCTGGGCACATATGATGCTTGTATCACTGTTTCGGGCGACGCCAAGGCAAGTCTCTCGGCTCTCCAGGTGGGCGATGAGGTTGAGGTGGCTTCTTACTGGACCACCAACGATGCCAACGGTGGCGTGGGTGTCCCCGCTATCGAAAACATGGTTGAGGGCAATGCGCAGGTAATGCACAACGGCGAGCTCACAGGCCGTAACTACGACGAGAGTTACAACAGCATGATTTATAGCCGCACCGCCTACGGTTGCAATGCCGAGGGTACGAAACTCTACATGATTGTAATTGACAAGAGCACAAGCAAGCAATATGGCATCTCGGCAGGTTGCCCCACAGCGGTTATGTGCCAGATTCTCAAGAATATGTGTCCCGACGTGAGCGAGGTCATCAACTACGATGCCGGCGGCTCGGCCGAGATGATGATTAACGGCGAGATTATCAACACCACCACCGAGGGCACACCTCGTGCCGTAGCTTGCGGTTGGATGCTGGTAGCCGAGGGCGAAGTCGACAACGAGATTGCTTCAATCATGTTTGAGGACTATCACGTTAAGGCTCCAGTTTACTCTTCGTTCACTCCCAAGATTCTGGGTTACAACAAGAACGGCGAACTCATCAACGAGGATGTAAAGGGCTTTACCCTCACATGCGACGCCTCGGTAGGCTCGACCGAAGGCGATGTTTTCACTGCAGGCGGCGGTGCTGTTAACGGCGTTCTCACTGCTCACTATAACGGCATGACCTGCGATGTGCCTGTTACCACAATGTCGGCACAGCCTGCCATCGCTATCAAGCCCACAATCCTTATCGACGACCGCGAATATCCCGTTGAGGTTACTGCTACGGTTAACAACAACACCTATCTTTATGACCCCACTCATCTGGGTTGGACTGTCGATAACGCCGATGTGGCAACCATTACCAACGGATCGCTCAAGGGCGTGAAGAACGGCGATGCCCACATTACTTGCAGCATTGGCGACCTTGTAGATGAGGCCGATGTTAAGGTTGAGATTAGTGATACTCCCACAATCGACCAGGACTGGACAGGCTACACTTTCAAGCAGAGCGGTGCCAGCGGCCTCGCACTCACCGAGGACGGCGTGCTCAACTTTAACTTCAGCGGTGGCCGTGCACCTTATCTCTCTCTCAAGAAGGATATCGTGTTTTACAGTCTTCCCGACACTATCGCATTCACATTCAACAGCTCCATCCCTATCGACTACATCCAGGTCGACACTCGCAATAACTCGGTAACAAGCAGCAACTATGTGCGCTACGAGGTCGAGGGCGGCTATGAGGCAGGTAAGGACTATACCGTGCTTGTTGACCTTGAAGCAATGGGTGGAGCCGACAAGGTGAGCACCTATCCTGTTTCTATCAAGGAGATAAAGTTTACCCCCACCAAGAGCGGCATGACTGGCGCACAAAGCATCACTTTCAAGAGTTTCTACAGCCACTACAGTGCCCACAAGACTGCTATCAAGGGCGATGTTGACGGTAATGGCGTGATTGATATCACCGATGCCAATATCCTCATCAACATTATTCTGGGCAAGGCCGATGCTTCGGCTTATCCCAATGCCGATGCTACAGGCGAGGGCGACATCGACGTGAGCGACGTGAACTTCGTGATTAACGCAATCCTGGGCAAATAACAATTACCCTAATACATCAACCACAGTGGGCGGTACCTCAAGGTGCCGCCCATTAGATTTTGTTTGCATGTGTAATTAAATAGGCGAAAATGTCGATTAATTGTAATTATTCGCGTATTAACAATAATAAAAGTTGCGTATTCGTGTTATTTGTTATACATTTGCAACCGAATTAGGTTTTTATCCTTGTTGACACAGAAATTACTATTTATATTAACTTAATACAATTATCTTTATGAAGAAGACTTTACTCCTTATTGCTGCTGCTGTTGCTATGACAGCTACTGCAAATGAACTTACGGTTAATCAAACCGAAACTATCAGTGCATGCAAGTATGCCAAGACTACCGAGACTGTAGATGTTGCAACATCGGGTGTTCGCATGAATGCCGTTGCCGATATCGCAGGTGGATACCTGGGAAAGACTCGCACAAAGGCAAGAGACGATGCAAAAACACCTTATAACACAATGTGTACCGTAACCCTCACTGCTACCGAAAATGCAGGCGAGTACTATGTATCGGGCATTATTTCTCTGGTAGGTAAGGTAATGGGTAACTACAACGAATCTACTGGCGTCCTCACAATTGCTGCTGGTCAGGAAAACGTTCAGAACGCTACCTATGGTCCGGCAAAGCTGTACCTGATGGTTACCGACAGTACTTACAACCCCAATGTCGACATCCAGATGAAAGTCAATGATAACGGTACTATTTCACTGGTTAATGGTGTAGGTTTCATTGATATGCTATCGGGTGACTACGAGGGATATAGCCTTGGTAGCACTTACATTGAAGGATTTGAATTAATTCCCATCAATGGTACTTGCAAGAGCGACTTGGTAAATGCCGACTGGACTGCCGCAACAACTTCTACAAGAGAAAACTCTTCGGCTACTGTATTTACCGCAGATGGTGGCTATGTTGTTGGTCTTGATGGCATCACTTGGCAGGCATTCACAATGGATGCAGACGGTAACGTAACATTCCAAACCGAGCCCGTTTATTACTACAGCACTGCTTATACAGTTGCCAATATGTATCAAGCTGGTGAGACTTCTACAGGCACATTTGGAATTAACGTTGGTGCTGGTGTAACCGGTAAGGTTGACAAGGCTGCAGGTACTATGACACTTGATCCTTGGTGCTTTGTTCTTACTAAGATTGATACCCAGGGTTTGACTCTCATCAATGGCCGTAAGAGCGCTTCGGTTATTACTTTCCCCGCCGAAGCCCCAACAGCTATCACCGACGTAACTGAAACTAAGACTGTTAAGGCTGTTAAGGTTATCGAGAACGGTCAGGTTTACATCGTTGCTGGCGACAAGAAATATAACATGATGGGCGCTGAGGTTAAGTAATCTCAATCCCCGCAATGTAAAAACAAATGAGCGACACCGCAAGGTGCCGCTCATTTTATTTGTTCGGGTTTAATGATTATTGCCCCAGGATGATGTTGATGACTGCGTTCACGTCATCGATATCTACGTTGCCGTCACCGTTCACGTCGGCACCTGCATACTTGCTTGCCTGCTCTTCGCCCAGGATGATGTTGATGAGTGCGTTCACGTCATCAATGTCGACGAGGTTGTCGCCGTTTACATCGCCGGTGATAGCACTTGCGGGTTCGCCCCACTTCACGTCGTCCACATAGTAAACAGCGGTGTTATCGCTGCCGCGATAGCTGGTAAAGCGGAAACCGATGTAGAATACGTCGGCGATATTCTGGTTCTCAAGGTGCAGGTCATAGCTCTGCCATTCCTTGTTGTAGTCGGCTGTGGCGGGAATGTCCATCTGGATGGGTTCAATGTAGAGGCCGTTCTCGTCGTTCTCGATGTAGCACACCTCAAATGTGTCGCTCATGCCGCTGAGCATGAAGTCGCCCATGAGTTTGAACGAGAATACCTGGCTGGTAGCGTTCTTGTAGTCGAGTGGGGGAGTGACGAGCATCATCTGGCAGGGAGTGCTCTCGCCGCTCTCAACCTTTGAGTCATAGGCTGTTACCTTGGCTGCCTTGTTGATGGTGTCGGTCCATTCATAGCCCCACCATGCGCGTGTGCCACTCATTGCAAGGTTGCGCCACTCGTTCACCTGGAGCACCTTGTTCTTCACTGCGCCGTCGAATGTCTCCTCAAGGTACTTATAGGGAGTGACTGTGCTCAGGGGCAGGCGGTCGCCTTCGGCATCGGCCGAGGGTTCGCCGTCATACAGAGCTGTACCTGTGAGTTCAAGGGTTTTGGTCTCGGCTTTCACGCCTGTGAATGTGATGGTCTCCCTGTAGTTGCCCGAAGTCTTGGGCTTGAAGGTGATGGTGAACTGCGCTGTTCCGTTCTTGAGCAACATGGTGTTGTTGATGATGAATGCGCCGTTGGCTGTGCCCTCTACTGCAGCCTTGCCATAGTCGGGAAGGTTTGCAGTGGTTACAGTGAAGGTTTGCTGTACCGATTCGCCCTCTTTGCACTTGAACTCGGTGAGGTCGGTTGCATTGACTGTGATGGTAGGCATGTTGTCGGGGTCATAGGCAAGTGCGGTGAAGTTGTATCCGCAGTTAAGATCGGTCACGCTCGACTCAAAGTTGATGCGTCCGGTGTGCTTGCCTATTGCGGTGGGCTTGTAGTACACGGTAATCACCTTTGTTCCGTTGCCGGCGGGAATCTCTTCGTCGCTCAGTTCAAACTGTGTCCTGTTAGCACCTGTCAGGTAAACCTGTGTTGCCGTGGGAACATTCTTGTAGTTGACGGTGAATGTTGCGAAAGTAGTTGTCTTGTTGATGGGTGCGGCATCATCGGTAAATACCATGCTCGACTCAACCTCGAGCACGGGGTCAGTGCTCTCGGCGTGGTCAAAGAGGTCGTACCAGTTGTCGGCAACATGAAGTGCATCAACGAGTACCTCGGGACCGGTGAAAGTGGAGCTACTGCCCTGACGCAGTTCGATAGCCTGCATGCGGGCTGCATCGGCACTGGTGTGCGCGGTCATGTCGGTGATTGCTGCGGTTGCGTCGGGCTCCTCTTCAAGGTTGGAGGGGTTAACCCACAGCTTGATGATATCGTTCTTGAGGCCGTCGACAAACTGATACATGAGCACTACATGATAAGTCTTGCCCAATTCGAGTTCGCCTGTTTTCTCAAACTGCGAACTGCTGTTGCGCGAAATCTTGAAGATGAACTTGCCCTCGCTTGAGCCCTCGGTAGCATAAAGGCGGCCTATCTCTGAGCCAGTCCTCTGGTCTACGACACCGCTTGTGCCGGGAGCCATGAAGGTGAGGAAGTATACGTTGTCGGCTGTTACGCTCTGCACGTTCACGAGGGCCGACACGTAGAATGAACCTGTTGTCGTGGGCGCATCAAGGAAAGGAATCATAACGTCCCTGCCCGATGCTCCGTTACCTATCTTAACGGCTTTGCCTACGGCTTCGTTCTGATAGCCGGCAAAGGTTAAGGGATTGTTTACCAAAAACACAGAGTCTCCGGTTTGTGTGCCGTACTGTAACCATCCGCCCTGTCCGTATAGCGTGGTTGCATTGTACTCAAAGTTGTCGGTCACGAGGCGCTCGGCGCTTGCTGTGATGCTTAGGCCCAGCATCATTGCGAGTGCCACTGCGGCCATCATGACTTTCTTTGTAATTTTAATAGATGTCATAAGATGTATTTATTATTAATAGAAATCGTTGATTGATAAACGAGTTACAAAAGTACTGCTAATTATCCAATTTTCAAAGAGAAGTAAACATTGCCAAGTCAATATCATAGTTAAAAAATCACATTTTCCCCTCGACCATAGCTGTTTCTCACCATAAGTCAATTATTTTCACTAACTTTGTACTTTATTATACTATATATATGACATTTGAAGAATTAGGAGTTAGAGAAGACTTGCTCAAGGCTATTGCCGACATGGGCTATGTGGCACCCATGCCGGTGCAGGAGAAGGTTATTCCCCATTTGCTCAACGAGGACAGCGACGTGGTGGCATTGGCACAGACGGGAACAGGTAAAACCGCTGCATTCGGTTTGCCCACATTGCAGCGTACCGATGTTTCGTCTACTGCTACCCAGGCACTTATCCTTGACCCTACACGTGAACTTTGCCTGCAGACAGCAAGCGATCTTGCCGACTACTCTAAATACATTGACGGACTGAATATCCTTGCCGTGTATGGCGGCACAAGCATAGAAAACCAGATTAAGGCACTTGCGCGTGGCGTGCAGGTTATCGTGGCAACACCCGGCCGCCTGCTCGACCTTATCAAGCGTCGCAAGGTTAATCTGGAGAACGTGAATACCGTAATCCTCGACGAGGCCGACGAGATGCTCAACATGGGCTTTGTCGACGACATCAACGAGATTCTCGAGAGCGTGCCCGAGCAGCGCAAGATGTTGCTGTTCTCGGCAACCATGCCCGCCGAGATTTCACAGATTGCAGCCAACTACATGCACAACCCGCAGGAATATGTTGTGGGTACACGCAACGAGAGTTCGGCCAACGTGCAGCACTGTTACTATCTGGTAAAGGCGAGCGACAAGTACCTCGCCCTCAAGCGCATTGTCGACTCTCGCCCGCGCATCTACGGCATCGTGTTCTGCCGTACCCGTGCAACCGCCAAGGAGGTTGCCGACAACCTTATTTCCGACGGATACAATGCCGATGCACTGCACGGCGACTTGTCGCAGGCACAGCGCGACGCCGTGATGAAGAAGTTCCGTGAGCGCAATCTGCAGATTCTGGTGGCTACCGATGTGGCTGCCCGTGGTCTGGATGTTGACGATCTTACACACATCATCAGTTACAGCCTCCCCGACGACAACGATGTGTACAACCATCGCAGTGGTCGCACCGGACGTGCTGGCAAGACCGGTACATCAATCGCGATTATACACTCTCGTGAGCGCAACAAACTGCGCGACATCGAGAAACACATAGGCAAGACCTTTGAGCGCCGCGAAGTACCTCAGGCCGATGAAATCATTGGTAAGCAACTTCATTCGCTCATCGACAAACTTGAGCGCGTGGACGTGAACGAGGAGGGCATCGCTTCTTACATGCCCGAGGTGCTCAAGAAACTGTCTTGGCTCAGCAGTGAGGACTTGCTCAAGCGCATCCTCTCGCTGGAATTTAATCGTCTCTTCGATTACTACAACAACGCTCCTGTTATCGAGGTTGTTCCCGACAAGGGCGAGAAAAAGAAAAAGGAAAAGAAAGACCATCCCGAACACAAGAACCGCTCTCTCAGCGAGAAGGATTCGCGTGTGGCACAGGAGGGCTATGAGCGCTTATACATCAATGTGGGTAAGGCCGACGGTTTCTTTGCCCCCGACCTTATTCGTATGCTTAATGCCAATACCCGTGGCCAGAAGATTGGACTGGGACGCATTGACCTGCTGAGCAATTATTCTCTCTTCGATGTAATGGAGGGCGAGGGCCACCGTGTTATCAGCGCCCTCAAGAATGCCGAGTTCTATGGCAAACGCTTGTATCTCGAGCCTGCGGTAGAAGGCAAGGATTATGCCGGCCAGGCACGCAGCGAGAAAGAA